>JAWLDB010000005.1:0-49366 GCA_041686915.1 Bacillota bacterium | reverse complement strand
CTCATAAACCAAATTTGCATCTGGTCCATCATTGTTCAGTTTTCAAGGATCAAAATCGCCGTTTTCGGATTGACCGCGAGAACTATCTTAGCATAGCCCGCCACAGCCTGTCAACCCCGTTTAAAAGAGTGCAGTACTGTCACAGCAGCGGTGCCGCTCAAATAATATACCAAGTTAGACATGACCTTGGCAAGATGAATTTTCTACCACAGCCACTGCATCGGCTTACTCAAGAAGAAGGCACAGACCGTAAAGCCCATGCCTTCTGTGATAGCTAGCGATTAATTGCTATGACTTCGTACTTAAGTATACCGGCCGGGACTTGAACCTCTACCACATCTCCCACTCGATGACCGATGAGAGCTTTACCAACTGGGGACTCATTGGAGATGCGGAATGTCATCGGGTTAGCTTCAGGCGAACCTACTATGGTGTACTCAATCTCATCACCAAACTCGAGATCCTTTAGCAGCACCTTTGTTCCTACGCTGACATGATCCAACGCGATGTCACTGTCGTCGATGATGCGGACATTGCGCAGACTCTTCTCGAGGGCAACGATGCGGCTTTCAACAAAAGCTTGCTCGTTTTTTGCATCATCATATTCTGAGTTCTCACTGATATCGCCAAACTCAATTGCTGTCTTAATTCGTTCAGCAACTTCCTTACGCTTTTGTGTTTTGAGATAGTGCAACTCATTTTCGAGTTTCTTTAGCCCTTCCGCCGAAAGCAAAACTTCTTTCTCTGACATTATTCTCTCTCCTTTACTGCATGGCTGCTACATATTAAAAGGCCCACGGAAGACCGCCAAGCCATTGTTTAATATGTATATCGCTGTCTCACAAATATGTATGCCCGGAGCAGCTGAAAAAACTGTCCATATCTGAGCATTCCCGGTGTGCTTTATGATATGAACTTTGCAGACAAACTATGCGATTTGGCGAGTAGCAATCAGCCATGTTTTCCTTTGGACCAATACAAGCACTGAGGAAGCCGAAGCTGCCCTCAGTGCTTGACGCAACTGTTCAATATATTATAAGGAGTCGTTCCTTTTCTTGTCAAATGTGTTTTACGACACTGACACCGTGGGTTTCTGAGCCTGTTTTCGGCACCACCTGACCCGCATCGTCTACGGTTCCAAGTTCCCACTTCCAGCCCCACTCGCTCCAGTCTAGTGCCCTGCGCACAAGTGATAATTGCTGAGGAAGCCTGATAGACCAGATTGAGCGGCTTATAGCCAAATATGAGGACAAAACCAATGCCTCGCTGAGGGGCAGCAGGTCTCCTGGTCCAGCTAGCAGTTCGTGAGGCAGCTCAGCAGGATGATACACTTGAAATGCAACCGAAGAACAACCTATGAAATCTGCACAGGCAGAGCCATCTGTAATGATTACTGCTGTTCTGCGCCGTAACGATAGGCCGGTGGTCCACGATAGGCACTCTGGAGCAACTATTAAGACGTCAACGTCCAAAGCCAGGCTACCTGCCTGGAGTTGTCGAACAGCTAGTCCGCTTTGGCCCAATGGCATGTTGCGTTGTTTGGGTGTACCGAGCAAGGTGATACTTCTTACAGCATACTCCAAGCCAGCTATCCAGTAACTAGCAGCGGCATCTGCCACAGCAAGCCCGACCGACAACTGATGAGGGTATACCCTTAGCTCCTGCGCAATTGTCGGCAGCAGGTCGGCAACTAACGTAACAGCCAGTAACTGACCGCGGATGATGTCCTGACGCCTCTTCACAATGCTCAAGGTATTAGAGGCGACATACCAGCCCCTTGCGTCAAGATTCTGGTTAGCCCACTGAGCCTCAGGATGACCTCCTATAACTGTGAGCGAGGCCGCCACGTCCCCACAACTGATGCCGCCCTGCCAAATCTGGCGCAATGGTAAGCGATGACCTAACTGATCAAGCACTGTATGAGGCATTAGCTTTGTCCACGGAGAATATAGCTTCCACCTCTGTCCAGACAGGCATTGAGCGTACGTGACTGAAACATCCATAGAAGCAAACACCCCCCATGCAAGCTTTATGCCCTGCACGGGGGGATAATGACGTTACGTTCGACTGATTAGATTACTCCCTACCTCTGAGCCCAGCCAGGATTGTGCGCAACTCTTCAGGATCCACGTACTTGTCTCCTTGGATTGGAGACTCACCGATATGTATCGGTATAAGCTGCTTATCGGTTAGCGCTTCTGCCAGCTTGATACGCATATTGGATCCAACGAAGATAATTGTGTCGTGAGATCGAATCAAAGCTAGTAATCGCATTAACTCGTTAATCAGATTGGTTCCGGTGGACTCATTGGCCAGACGCCAGCGTTCCTGATCTGTCAGCAACAGAGTATAATCCACGCCATACTCTTCACACACCTGTTCCAACTCAGCCTTATTCGCAACCGGAAATCCAATCAAGGCGATCTTGCCACCTTTGCGCACTTCACCCAAAGACTCAAGCCGCGAGACAAAGCTACGGTCAACCCCTAGATCGTTGGCAACCTCTTGCTGTGATGCGCCTGCCACGCGCTTGTCCAAGATTTTGTCTATCATGTGAATGATACGGTCTCTACTGACCAGCTTGTCACCTATGCGTATGAAGTCCATCTAAAACCACCCCTTATCCTCGGGTCTGCAAACCTGACCATCCTACTCTGCGGCCATGGTGCCTCTCTTACATTCTAATCCAGTACGGTAGCAAAAAACAAGAAGCATGGCCTACACCGGCCATGCTTCAGTTCAAACTACAGCTTCTTGACCGCCAGTGTGCAGTTATGCCCACCAAAACCTAAAGAGTTAGACAATGCTGCCCTCACAGTAATCTGCCTACCCTCGTTAGGAACATAGTCCAGATCGCATTCAGGGTCGGCATTCTGATAGTTTATGGTTGGATGGACATATCCCTCATAGATGGACCAAGCTGTTGCGGCTAACTCCACAGCACCGGCAGCCCCCAGCAGATGTCCTAGCATCGACTTGGTCGAGCTCACAGCTAATTTGTCCGCATGCGCGCCAAACGCCTTGCGAATGGCTAACGTCTCCAACTTGTCGTTAAGGTCGGTCGATGTGCCATGAGCATTGATATAATCGACGTCTTCCGGCTTGAGACCTGCATCCTGTAAAGCAAGCAGCAGACAGCGGGTTGCTCCAGCTGCTTCTGGATGAGGCGCTGTCACATGATATGCATCATTAGTGACTGCATAGCCGGCTAGCTCTGCATAGGCACGAGCCTGACGCTTCATAGCGTGCTCCTCAGTCTCAAGCACAACAACTGCCGACCCTTCGCCCATTACGAAGCCGTCGCGATCCCGTTCAAATGGTCGAGATGCACGGGCAGGATCATCATTACGCGTGCTCATTGCACGCGCAGAACAGAAGCCTGCAACGCCGATTGGAGTAATAGCCGCCTCGCTGCCACCAGCTAGAACCACATCAACCTCACCACGCTGAAGCATACGAAGAGCATCGCCAATCGCCTGCCCTCCGCTCGCACAAGCTGACACCAGATTGTTGGCAGGCCCCTGAAATCCGAAGTTCATAGCAACTTGGCCTGAAGCCATATTGCCAATCATCATGGGGATTAGAAAAGGGCTGACCCGTGACGGACCCTTCTCCAACAAAAGCTTGTGCTGCGTCTCCAAGGTTTCAATCCCGCCGATACCAGAGCTGATCACAACTCCCACACGGGTTTTATCCACTGAGTCCAACGGAAGTCCGCTGTCATCCACAGCAAGTTTGGCGGCAGCGACAGCAAACTGCACAAACCTGTCTGTCCGTCTAGCTTCTTTCTTATCCATGAACTCTTCAGGTTTGAAGTCCTTGACCTCCGCCGCTATGCGAGTTGCATATTCGCTGGCATCAAACCGTGTGATTGGCCCGACCCCGGACACACCGGCTTTCAAACTCTGCCAAACCTCACCATTGCCAATCCCAACAGGAGTGACCATTCCTATTCCGGTAATCAATACTCTAGACATTGACCTAACCCCCGTTTATGCCTGGTTTGCAATATAGTTGGCAATCTCTTGGATGGTGGTGATCTTCTGCAGTTCTTCCTCGGCAATCTTCAGGCCGAACTCTTCCTCCAGCTTCATCACCAACTCAACCATATCCAGAGAATCAGCGCCCAGATCGTCTTTGATGTTGGACTCTGGAGTGATGTCCTGCGCGTCCAGCCCGAGCTGATCAGCAACCAGGCCGATGATCTTTTCAATGTTGTTCATCTCTTTTTCACCTCCTTTAATGATGACTACATATGCAGTCCGCCATTTATGGCGAGGACCTGACCTGTGATGTAACGGGATCGAGGATCGGCTAGAAAGGCAACAGCATGGGCGACATCGTCAGCAGTACCCGGCCGCTTGAGTGGCACCTGTTCCACATATGCCTTACGCTGTTCTTCGGTTAGCTTAGAAGTAAGACCGGTCTCGATGAATCCAGGAGCAACTGCATTAACTGTCACGTTCCGACCGGCTAATTCGCGGGCACTCGTCTTGGTCAAGGCAATCAAGCCAGCTTTTGAAGCGGCGTAGTTGGCCTGCCCATAAGTACCTAACTGGCCAGCTACTGACGCGATATTGATAATAGAACCACTGCGCTGGCGCATCATCTGCAAAGCAGCCTGCTGGGTGCAAAGGAAGGCAGCTTTTAGGTTGACAGCCAGCACCTGTTCGAAATCTTCTTCGCGCATACGCACCAAGAGTTGGTCTTTAGTGATACCCGCGTTATTAACCAAGAGGTCAATGCGCCCAAACTCTGCCTTGATCTGGTTGAACATTGCGGTGATTTGAGCACTATCGAGCAGGTTAGCTGCTATGGGCACAGCCCGCACGCCAATAGCTGTAAATTCCTCAACCAACTGTGTCGCAATTCCCAATGACCGCTCACTCTGGTGGTGTATAGCCAGGTCGTAACCGTCGGCTGCAAGCCTGCGAACTATGGCCATGCCCAAGGCACCGGTAGAGCCCGTCACTAACGCTACTGGACGTGTTGTCATGCTCCCCTGCCCCCAATCTCTTCTTTGATTTTGTCTGCAACGGTCGCAATGTCTGCCGCAGTTGCGGCTCTATAGATGATGGCCTCACGACTGATCTTCTTAACCATACCTCCGACGGTGCTACCCGGACCCAGCTCCAGGAAGTGTCGGTAGCCGTCATTCACCAAGGCCTCTATGCCACGCTGAAACTCAATCGGTTCACTGATTTGCCTGGCTAGCAATTGCCTAAGCTCTGCAACACTTTGGTAGGTGCTGCCAGTAACATTGCTGAATACTGGTACCTGCGGAAGCTTAAATCCTGCGCGCTGCAGGTAAGGCTCAAAGGCTTCGCTAGCCGGCTTCAGCAAGTTGGTGTGAAAAGGTGCACTGACTGGAAGCGGCAACAGCCTCTTGGCACCGGCTGCCTGCAGCTTAGTACCTGCACGCTCGACAGCATCCTTATCACCAGCAATCACAACCTGACCAGGACTGTTGAAGTTAGCAGCCTGCACCCAGGAGCCAACCCGAGCTTCTTCCTCACAAATAGACTGGACAATGTCACGCTCCAGGCCGAGCACGACAACAACAGCCCCTTGATTCGCTGGGTAGGCATTGTCCATTGCCTTACCTCTTTCATGCACAAGGCGAACGGCGTCCTCGAAGGGCAGCGCACCGACAGCTGCCAATGCTGAGTATTCACCCAGGCTCAGTCCCAGGGCTGCATCTGCTTTCACACCATGTTCTTGCCATGCACGCCAGTAGGCAAGCGATGTAGCTAAAATTGCCGGCTGTGTATACGGCGTCAAGTTCAGCTCTTGTGCCGGACCCTTCTCTACGAGTTCAGACAGGGTAAATCCAAGAGCCTGATCGGCCTGCAGATAGGTGTTGTATGATTCTGGGTACAGCTCCTTCAGGTCCTGACCCATACCTACTTCCTGCGCCCCCTGCCCAGGAAACAGTACCGCTAGTTTTGGCATAGTAATCCCTCCACACGCCAGGCGATCTCCTTAACACCTTGCACAATCTCCTGAATGATTTCTTGAGCGCTAGCCGTCTGTTTGACCAACCCGGCTGACTGACCAGCCATAACAGAACCGTGAGTTATATCCCCATCCAAGACTGCACTGCGCAGACGACCAGCGCCGAAGGATTCCAGTTGCTCCATTGGAGTACCCTGCTTTTCCATGTCTGCGAGCTGTCTGGTAAACCTGTTCTTCAATGACCTGACCGGATGGCCGGTAGAAAGACCGGAGACAACCGCATCCCGGTCGCCAGCCTGGACAATAGCCTGCTTGTAATGTGCATGAACAGCACACTCTGTTGCGCAAACGAATCTGGTTCCGAGTTGCACACCCTCAGCACCCAAAGCGAACGCAGCCACGACCCCCCGCGCATCGGCGATGCCGCCTGCGGCGATCACCGGCAGCTGCACTGCGTCTACTATCTGCGGCACCAATGCCATGGTGCTGATATCCCCAATATGTCCACCCGCCTCCCAACCCTCGGCAATCAGGCCATCAACACCAAGACGCGCCAGACGCTTGGCTAGGGCCACAGAGGAAACAACGGGCAGGATTTTGATACCATACGCCTGGAGTTGCGCGACATAGGGACCAGGGTTACCGGCTCCAGTCGTCACGACCGGCACCCGCAAGTCACAAACAGTTTGCAGAACCTGCTCGGCGTGCGGCGACATGAGCATAACATTGACACCGATTGGCTTTTTAGTCAGTTCACGCGCCCGTTTGATCTCAGCAGCCACATAGTCGGCAGGCGCATTCCCCGCCCCAATGACCCCTAGCCCGCCTGCCTCAGAGACAGCAGCGGCTAGCTCGGCTGTAGCAACCCAGGCCATGCCACCCTGGATAATCGGATAATCAACGCCTAGTAGGCGTGTTACAGCAGTAGTCAACAAGCTACCACCCCTTACCATTCAATTAAGGTTGCCCCCCAGGTCAAACCCCCGCCGAAGCCGACCAGGATGACTTTATCGCCTGATGCGAATACGCCGGCCGCAGCCGCCTCGGACAAAGCTACGGGGATTGATGCTGAGGACATATTGCCATAATCCTGCAGGTTTACGACCGTGCGCTCGATTGGATGCCCCAAGCGCTTGGCGGCCGACTCTATAATCCGCCGATTCGCCTGGTGGGGCACCAACCAATTGAGTTGCTCAATTGTTAGCCCCTGTTTGCTCAATAGAGAGGAGGTTACCTCAGGCATCTTGGAAATGGCGAATTTGAAAACTTCCTGCCCTTCCATATGAATAAAATGTTTGCCTTCAGCCACTGTATCGCTGGTGGCTGGCAGGCGTGAGCCTCCAGCTGGCTGCTTGAGCAAGTCGGAGCCGGTTCCGTCAGCCCCCAGTTCAAATGCCAACAGCTTGCGGCGTGAGCTGGGACCGATGACTGCCGCTCCTGCTCCATCCCCAAAGAGGACGCACGTGTTACGGTCTGAGAAGTTTGTTATGCGGCTGAGAGTCTCAGCCCCTACTACCAGGCAGTACCTGTATACACCCTGGCTGATCAAGGAATGGGCCAAAGTGATTGCGTAGATGAACCCGGTGCATGCAGCACTGACGTCGAAAGCTGCAGCCCGCTTGGCTCCAAGAGCAGCCTGAAGGATGCAAGCAGTTGAGGGAAACGCCATATCCGGTGTAACCGTGGCGACAATTATCAGGTCGAGCTCTTCTGCGGTGATTCCGGCGTCCTGCATGGCTTGTTTTGATGCCTGCAGGGCCAGGTCGGAAGTAGCCTCTGTTTCGGCTGCCTGGCGTCGGGCAGAAATACCGGTTCTGCTGCGTATCCATTCATCGCTGGTTTCCACCAGCTTCTCCATGTCAGTGTTTGTCAGCACCTGGCCCGGCAGGTAATGTCCCAAACCGAGTATTCCAATATCCTGCATCGGGACGCCTCCTTGTGCACATAATTGTGAACACATTATAGCACGCCACTATCTATTGTGCAACACGTTGTGCACAAACATTCTCGACATCAAGAGACAAAATAAAAGCCGCCTAGTAGCGGCTTTTGGCGACTTGACTAACCCCAGGGAGATGACGGGAAGCGCATTAGCACTCGCTTCAGAGCCTCTTCTCCCAGCCTGCTATCATCATGTTGCATCCCGTTTTTTAGACCCTGCAACGCCCGCAGACCTGCGTCTGTTGTGAGGGAAAGGTCCTGTGTTAAACGTGAGAGCGTACGTTTCCTCGCCTTGTCCAGGGAGGCCAAGGCTGGATGTCCTGACTGCAGTTCCCTAAAATACTCGTCTGTTAAGTAAAACTGGGCGAGATGCGTTAGCCTATTGCCGCAAGCTCCACTTGCGGTTACACCAAATAGTTCGGGCCGCTGCAGCTTCAGCCCGGCCTCTACAGAAGCCTTCAGCTCCCTGCTTTCGGCAATCAAGGCTTCTCGTAAGGTCTTGGGCGAACAGAAGGCATAGGATTGCAGCGACCGGATAATAGCATGCTCAATTGTATGCGCCTGTTGGTATGACACAAGGCCACCCAACTGGCCAGTCAGCGATAGGCGATCCCCATTTACAGCGTCAATGCCCTCGATGCAGACCGTTATATCACCTTCACCCCGGGTTTCAGTATGGCCTCCTTGCGGCACCCAGCCAGCACCGGATATGCACGGATACTCCGGCCGCAACCCCCTAACAGGCATTGATTGTACGCCAAGCGCCAACAGACTCCTCCCACTGGTTGTATAGGTGCGGACCTTTGCTTGTTCGCGACCGTACAAGCTTAAGAATACGCCACTGGCTATGGGTTGTTCTGCTCCCATGATATAAACATTCTGCGACCAAAACTCTCCCACTTTGGCCACTATGCCAACCGGATAAAGTAATCCATCCGGGTCGACTGGCGCCAGAAACAGATCAGCCCCTCGTCCTGCCTTGGTTACTGCCGGCAACAGCCAAGGGGCAAGAAAAACTCCTGTTACAGTACCGCCAGGGCGTGGCAGAATGCCATTAAAGATAGGTAATGCAAGCAAACCTTGTTCCAGCTCTCTCATCCCCTTCCCCAGAGAGTAACTTCAGATTACGCTAATTGGTTAATCACCTAACTCTTGAAACACCCGCGTAAGAATAACAACCAAGTCATTAACCTCATTAGTTGAGTTAATAACCTCCCGGGCCTTGGATGCCTGGGGCATGCCTTTGACGTAACTGGCCAAATGCTTGCGCATCTCCCTGATGGCTGTGGACTCTCCTTTCAGTTGCACGGCCAACCGCAGATGTTCCAAAGCCGCCTGCAGCCTGACCTCTGGAGCAGGGTCATCGCTGTATTGCCCAGTGGTTAGCACTTCAGCAACCTGCTTAAACAGCCATGGATGGCCGAGCGCTGCACGCCCTATCATTACAGCGTCGCAACCCGTCTGCTCCATCATGACCACTGCGTCCTCCGGTCGCACTATATCCCCATTTCCGATGACAGGAATGGATACGGCCTCTTTGACTTGCCGGATGATCGACCAATCGGCTTTCCCGCTATAGAATTGTTCTCTGGTTCTCCCGTGTACGGCCACGGCGGCTACGCCTGCCTGCTCAGCAATCAAAGCCAGCTCTACAGCGGCGACATGCTCCTCATCCCATCCTTTGCGCATCTTAACGGTGACTGGAACAGGTACTGATGCTACTACGGCCTTAATCACCTGCTCTGCCAGTGGCAGATTGAGCATCAAGGCACTGCCCTCACCGTTTTTGACGATTTTGGGCGTCGGGCATCCCATGTTTATGTCTATGATGTCGGGGTGACTTATTTCCCAAGCCAGGCGAGCAGCTCTGCCCATTGCTTCAGGATCGCTGCCAAAAATCTGCAGACTGACAGGTCTTTCAACCTCAGCAATAGAAAGCATCCGCTTGGTCTTTGCCTGGTCATAGACCAGACCCAGGTCGCTAACCATTTCTGTACACACCAACGGACAACCAAATTGTTTGCTGATCTGCCTGAACGCTTGATCCGTAAACCCGGCCATCGGGGCCGCGATAACCGGAGCGCTAAGTTCTACGTTGCCTATATGCAAAATGCATCCCACCTTGTAGCTGCTTTTGGTAATCTTAAGCTGATTACTCATCATAATAGTATGGTTCCGCTAAGTGGCGCAACTAGTCAGCGCCTGGCAGGTAGCACAAACTAACAATTGCCAAGGGGAAAATCAATATGCTATAATACTCAAGCAGGCAACGACGGGGCGTGGCTCAGCTTGGTAGAGCGCACGGTTCGGGACCGTGAGGTCGAAGGTTCAAATCCTTTCGCCCCGACCATATTGTACATGAAGATGGCTTCGGCCATCTTTTTTGTTGTGTCTGGTGTGACTATTTGCATGAAAAAGCGCCCCGTGGGGCGCTTTCTACATGTCCGGTTGGTCTTGACACGAGGCGATTAGCTAGCCTTTACTGTTACCTTTGGTCGGGTTCTTCGTGGCTTGTTGACCTTTCATCTCGGCAATAGGAGCATCCTCGCGGATGTACTCGGCATGATCCTCTGGGCCATCTTCACCAAGATGCAATTCACCGCGGTTCTTAGCCATCATGGCCCGGTTGTTCAGGCCGTAATGGTTATCCGGCCAGAGCAACTTCTCGTTGATCTTATCGCCCTTTTTGTCCGCCATTCTGCATGACCTCCCTTTCAGGATTAGTCTGATGGCGATTAGGCATGTTTATGCTTCCGCTCCGCGGAAGCCTGTTTTCTACTGTCAGCCACAGTCGTCGACGGCCAGCGCCTCATCCAGTATGCGCAGAGCCTCTTCGACGCAGAAGACAACATACTCTTCGCACTTGACCCGGTAATCCGGACCTTCCGGCTTGATATCCCTGCAGTCGGACGACTTGAATTTGGCGTTGAAGCTCTCAACTAATTCCTTGGTTGCAGCTCTTAATGCATCGGGCCTGGGGCCATCCATTTCGCGTCCGAGGTACAGACCAAGGCCAAGCACTGCGCCTGCTAAAGCCCCGCACAAACCTTGGGTACTAACTCCCCCACCGAAACCCCCAGAGAGTTTTAAGCCAAGGTTCTTTTCATTGGCGGGCAGATCGTTGGCGAGGGCCAGCCAGGCCGCCTCAGCGCAGCTATAGCCTTCCTGGAAAAACTTACGAGCCAGTTCTGTCTCCTTCATATCACTAGATTCCTCCCTTTAAATACATTCAAGACGACAATGTTGATAAACATAAACGCGGTACAATGTTAAGATATTCTTGGCCACAGCCGAGTTTCCTGCGAATCTAGAGGGTTTCTTACCTAACAAGCAGAATTCGTCTATAACATTATTGCAGTAATCAAACAAGACTAGCTGATGGGAGGATACACATGGCTGACAGATACCTCACAATCGACGAGTTCCTGGCAGAAGCGGAGCAACGCAATTGCCCCATCAGCTATCGGACCCTGCGCTATTATGCTTCCCTTGGCCTGCTACCTTCAGCCACAATGCTGAAGGACAAGTCTGGTAGAGCTAAAGGCCATTACCCTGCTACCGGGTTACTCAAGCTCGAGATTATCTTTGCGCTGCAGAAACGCGGTTTGTCCTTGCAACAGATAGAGGGGGTTTTCACTCACATCCTAAGTGACTGCCCTGATGAGGCGCACCAGGAAAAGCTTGAGCACTGGTTGAGGAATATTTGCCAGGGCGGTATGCTGCCAATGCTTTACGAGTTATCGCCACTGATGGGCGATACTTTGCGTGAACAGGTAGCCAACATGCTGCTGACAAGCAATCTGGAACCGATAGCTTCTGAACTGCGCGATATCAGGCTGACGGCTACTACGCGAACCGGGCAGAACTTCTCAAGGTACTTCTTCATTGCTGAAGAGAAGCTGGAAATAGCTAACATCTTCTTCTGGGATCTGGCCGGCCTTGCCGAGTTGCTTAGCGCGGCTGCCTACCAGCGTGAAGGATGGCATGCGACCAGCTTGCCGCAGGTGCGCACATGGTTACATGGGCGAAGCAACTGGGCACCCCAGGACTTTCTCATGGCCAAGTACGAAGGGAAGCCTGTCGCATGTGTAGGTCTACATCGTCCATGGAACCTTAGGCTGTTGGGGAAGGCAGAGATATTCGGACCGATAGTGCATCCAGAGTTCCGTCACCTCAGTATCGGTGACAAGCTGCTAACCAGGGTTACCAGCTATGCCTTGGGACTAGGTATCAAACAGCTGCTATTGCCTGTGCCAGGCGGGAAGCTCGAAGAGCTTGATTTAAACGAACTAACCATCGAACGCTTCGGCACCAAGGTAAAAATGCATGGATTTGACTACTCTTTGCGCACTGCTACGCTGCCGACAAGCACCAGTAGAATTGTCCCACTAAGTGGTGACCCTGGCAGGCGCTATCTGCATGAGCTGCTAAGACCTGAACCACAGCAGGAGACAGCCGCGGCTCAAGCTATCGCCGATGCCACCATGCCTGGCTGGGTAGCGATAACCCCCGATGGAGTTGCAGCAGCAATCAGTTGGCTTAACACCCTGGACCGACAGCTACTGCTTGCCTACAGCGATACTGCAACAGAGGATGAGCTAACCGGGGTGTTGTCCAAGTCGCTCGACACTGCCCGCTTGAAAGGTATGCAGGCCGTAACTTGCTTCATTCCGGATAAGCTACAGGGTGAATGGCTTGATAAGTTCGGTGTACAGGCAAGGTACGAGCAGCAGATATATGAAATTGCGACGGCAAAGCCCGGCCACTAATGGCCGGGCTCGATTATTGTATTTTTTGCTTTGCCTAAACGCCTATTCTTCGCCGATCACGCGAACCTCCGGCTCAAGCTGAACACCAAACTGCTGCTGAATGGTCTCTTGAATCAGTTGGATCAGAGCCAACACGTCGCTGGCATTTGCCCCGCCCACGTTCACTATGAAGCCCGCATGTTTAGTGCTGACTTCTGCACCGCCAATACGCTTGCCCTGCAGCCCAACTTCCTGAATCATTGGTCCAACGTATCGTCCTGGAGGACGCTTGAACACACTGCCTGCACTAGGCATGTTAAGCGGCTGACTGGCACGCCGGCGTGCTGCCAACTCGGCGATTTCACTGCGGATTTCATCAGGCTCACGCGGCTGCAGACGCATTTGCACCTTGGTAATAATCAGCTGCTGGCCCTGTAACCGGGAGCGCCTGTATCCAAACTCCATTTCCGGAGCACTGAACTCATGTCTGTCGCCCTGGTAGCCCACCGCCCAGACACGCTCTACAACGTCCTTCATCTCGCCGCCGTAGGCACCGGCGTTCATTACAACAGCGCCACCCAGGCTACCCGGGATACCTGCCGCAAACTCCAGTCCGCCTAATCCGGCTTCCAATGCTGTCTGTGCGAGCGCAGCCAATGAGATGCCTGCTTCGGCCTCAATCCCTTGATCCAGCAAACGCACTGTGCTCATAGCGGAGGCCATCTTGATAACCACCGCGCGCACACCTTTGTCCCGCACTAAGAGGTTCGTACCGTTGCCGATGATGAGGACTGGTAGAGATTGGTCGTGGCAATATTTCAACAGAGCAATCAGCTCTACTTCACTACCTGGAATAGCTAGAGCGTCTGCCGGCCCTCCAATGCGAAAGGACGTGTGCTTCGACATCGGCTCATTAAGCAGTACCATCCCCGGAAACTCTGCTTTCAGGCTTTGCAGTTGCTGTTCGTTCAATTGCACGCCTCCTTTATTAGCCAGGCTACCTAATCCGCAAGTCCCGCGCGTAAGAAGTCAGCGAATGACATCCATGTTCAGTGACAATCACATCGTCTTCCACACGTACGCCACCCTTTCCAGGCAGATAGATGCCGGGTTCAACAGTGAACGTATGACCTAGCTTTAGAGTCAGCCCATTGCCTTCTACAATGTATGGTTCTTCATGCACTTCCAGGCCTAATCCATGGCCGGTACGATGAGTAAAGTACGGTCCAAAACCACCGTCGGTGATCACTTTACGCGCTACGCGGTCAACCTCTTCCGCGGTGATACCCGGTCGAATTGCATCCTTGGCGGCGCGATTAGCCTCAAGCACCAGGTCATATGCTGTTTCAAGCTCCTTATCGAGGGGCTCGGTAGCGAATGTACGGGTAATGTCCGAGACGTAGCCTTCAACCATGGCCCCCAAGTCTGCCATCACCAGGTCGCCAGGCTGTACCTGTTTATCGGTACTGCTTGCATGGGGGAGAGCAGTCTTTTCACCCGACACAACGGTGATGAATGCCGGTTTGGCATCTGGATACTCCCTCTCCAGAGCAGCCACAGCTGCTGCTTGCAGCTCTACCTCGCTCACACCCGGTTTAATCGCGGCTTTTATGCCGTCGAGCATTACATTGACGGCATCTGCGGCTCGTTGCATACACGCCTGCTCATGTGCATCTTTGGCCATGCGCAGCTCTGCCAACAGGGGCCTGGCATCTACGTGTTCAAATCCGCCGGCAGCCTGAAAGACCAGGTCAAACTCCAACATGCGGCAGGCCCGATACTCAAAGGCAACCCGTTTGCCCAGTCCTTTGCCAGCCAGGGCTTTCTGCATAGCAGCGGCCGGACCCTGTTCGTCCGTATAGGTAATCAGCTGGCTGATGCCGGTACCGCGGGTCATTCGGTCTGCCTCAAAGGATGGGCAGAAGAAGGTCACGTCCCCTTCATTAGGCACGATCATGAAGGCGGGCCTTTCGCTCATCCCCATTGTAAAACCGGTCAGGTAGAACAAGTTGGCGCTGGGAACGATGATAAAGGCGTCGATGGAGTTTTTTTGGCCCAGTTCCTGCAACTGAGCAATTCTTTGCTTGTTAAGCATGTTTCCCCTCCTCCTGGTTTAGTATTAAGCCACTGGAATAATAACAGTGAAGCGGCTCCCGTGGCCTGACTGGCTATCTACCTCTATCCGGCCGTGATGCAAGTCGATTATCCGGGAAGCGATTGCCAAACCTAAGCCACTCCCCCCTGTGTCCCTATGCCTTGCCTTGTCCCCCCTGTAAAACCGCTCGAATAGGTGGGGAAGGTCGGCAGGCTCAATTCCTGGGCCATCGTCAGCAAACTCAACGACGTACTCCTTCTCCGTAAGCGATTCGCTAACTACCACGTGGCTCTGCTCGGGGCTGTATTTGATCGCGTTATCCAGCAAGTTCACAAACACTTGCTTGAGCTTTTCCCCATCAGCCAGGATTACTGCGGGCTGAGCCAAAGGCATAAGCTGCAGACTGACCAACTTGGCCTGAGCCATCGGTGTTAACAGTTTGACTATAGAGTGCAGGGTTGCGCTAACGTCTACCCGTGCTTTCTGTAGATGAACGGTCCCCTGCAGCCGGCTGACATCCAGCAGCTCCTCTACCAGACCATGCAAACGCCCCACTTCGCGCAGAGCATCCTTGAGATAAGGTTTGTACTGATCTGGCGAGAGGCTCTGAGCCTCGCTGAGCGGCTCGAGCAGCGCCTGCAGAGAGGCAAGTGGCGTCCGCAACTCATGTGCTGCATCGGCCAGGAACTGTCGTCGTTGCTGCTCTAACGTCTGCAGCTTAACTGCCATGACATTGAAATTGTTGGTTAGCGTGGCAAGCTCATCACGCCCGCTGATTGTTAGTGGTTGATGGGCCTCACCTTGGGCTAGAGCGCGGACAGAGTTATCCAACAGTTTGAGTGGTTTGGTTATCCTGGCAGCGACGATGCCGCTTAGCAATACCGTCAGGGTGACAACGCCCAGATTACCGATTAGCAAAGCTAAAGCCAACTGTCTAAGGGTCGTCCACACCTCTGTGATAGACTGAACGTAGACCACAGCACCTACGACCTGTCTGGCGCGCCACACCGGCACAGCCACTTGCGTGGACCAGTCGTCTCCCCCTGTAGAGTGCGTGGCCAGCACGTCTCCCGCGAGTGCGGCCAGGGTTGCCTCGTCCTGCAGCTGCCTACCGACCAGGCCATGGTCTGCAAACGAGTCATAGACTACAAATCCGTGACCATCGAGCATCAAGAGCCTGCCATTCAGTTGACCCGAAAGCGCAAGCAAGGTTGCCTGTTGCGCCGCGCCGCTACTTCTTCCGAGACCCGTCGCTATCACCTGTGCCTGCAGCAGCTGAGCTTCCCCTTGCCTGTTAAGCAAATGGGAGAATACAACCAGGTAGATAAACACTGAGAGTGCCAACAATCCTGCTAGGATGACTACCCCGTATGAAACGACCAGCTTGCGCAGCATGCTAGCGGTCCTCTCGCCAGTAATATCCATGCCCGCGAGCTGTCAGTATGTAAACTGGTCTACTGGACTCGGGTTCGAGCTTGTCTCTAAGATGGTGCACATGTACATCAACCGTTCGGCTGTCACCCATATAGTCATAACCCCATACATTTTGCAGCAGCTGCTCGCGCGAAAAAACCCGGCCAGGCTGGCTAGCGAGATAGACAAGCAGTTCAAACTCCTTGGCCGTCAGCTCAATTGACCGCTCTCCCTTCCAGACCAGGCGGCGGTTGAGATCTATGCTCAGGTCCGGGAAGCGCATGATCGGCTGATCCGGGCTTGCTGCTCCCCTGCGTAGCACAGCTTTTATCCTGGCCAGCAGTTCTCGACCATGAAATGGCTTGACGATATAGTCGTCTGCTCCAATCTCCAAACCTAAGATACGGTCAACGGCGTCACCCCTGGCGGAAAGCATGATTACCGGCAAGTTGTATCCAGCAGCGCGCAAATCGCGGCAAACAGTGATCCCATCCTTACCCGGCAGCATTACATCAAGCAAAATGATGTCAATGTTGCCCTTGGCCAGCCTGGGTAACACTTCATCGCCAGTATAGACCGGCTCGACCGAGTAACCTGCCTGCTCGAGGGTAAGCGTAATGCCTTTGACCAAGCTTGGCTCGTCGTCAACTACCAGCACCTTACCCATGACCTAAGCCTCCCTCCCGAGCTGCCGTACGGCGTGCGCCAACAGCTCCCTATCCAGTTGATGGGTCAATAGTGCCCGAGCCTCCTGCAGGTCCACAAATGCGCCCCAACTGATTTCGTGACCGTCTACCTGCAGGCTCTCCTCTTCGACGCTCATGATGAACCAATACACCACTTTGGAGCATAATTCTCCTTCTTTGGAGCGGAACTGATAAGCTGTTTGCCGTGTCGGTACGAGCTGGTTGGGAATGATACCTGCTTCTTCCTGCACCTCTCGCAGAGCGGCCTGTCGTTCATCCTCACCCTGTTCAATATGTCCCTTAGGGAAAATGTATTCGCCTCGGAAGTTGCGAAGAATAAGCACTCGCTGCTTACAGAACACTACTCCGCCAGCGCTTCTTTCCTCTCGCACACCATCACCAACTTTCGACTATCGGTTATTTCTCTCGCCCTGATTTGCTCCGTCTATTGACCACCTGACAGAGCCGGTTAAAAGTTCTTAATGCCATATATTCGTCAACTTCGTCATCCCAATTAGGGGTCGTGTCACCCCACTTGAATACCTCTGGCATCTGTATTGGGCGGCACCTGATTTTCTTTGGCATGATCTTACCTCCTTGAGAATGTGTTACCACAGTCCTTAGGTTACCCGTTTGACCTCTTGCTCCAAACGGTACAGGTAAGCCAAGATGGCTGCAACAGCCCCATACAACTCCTCTGGTATTTCCGCGTCCACTGGTTGTTTGACCAATAACTTTGCCAAACCTGGTTCGATAACAACAGGTACCCCGTGCTCATTAGCAAGCTCCACAATCCGGTTCGCGACTGCCCCCCGTCCAGCGGCTGTAATGCGAGGTGCCGGCATAGACTGGGCATACCGCAATGCGACGGCCAACTTCTGTTCCTTCACGCGTTACGGATACCTCCTGCTACAGCGAAATATCAAAGCCTGACACTGTCAGCAAGTCGCTTTCGATCAACTGCACAATTGGCTTGGCCGCAGGCCGGTAGGCCAGCTGCCGCAGAACGATGCCCGCAGTTGAAAGCAGCTGTTTAGTCTCTGCTTCTTTTTTCTTTAAGAGAGATACCGTTTCCTCCCTAGCGATAAAGGTGACCGCCTGTCTAGGCCATTCGCCCTGACCGAGAACCTCAACCTGGCCAAGGGTGTCAAGCTGTAACGCCAACAGCCAGGCTTGTTGCTTGTCTGGAGATTTTGCCTCCTCCTGTTCACCTCGAACAGCAAACAGTCCTAGTGGAAAAGGCTCGACAGTTAACATGGCCGGTGTTAGAACGGCCTCGTAACCGATGGCCTGCCTAAGCAACCCTTTGTCCCAGGGACAGAGGACATCATCCTGCCTATTGTTAGCTGGCGAGGCGAGTTTTTCTGGGGAAACACGGCGATGCATGGAGAGCAGGTTACGGTAAGTGACCGGCAAACCAGCGCGCTCCAACACCTCCAACACCGAAATCAGTGGTGCGGCGGCGCTGTCCTTAACCAATTCCAGCAACCACTTGCCCTGAGACATGCCGATTACCCTTAGTGCTATATCACTTCCGGGGGCAGGTTTTGCTTCCCCTGACCAGGCAACCTGGTATTCCTGTCCTGCGATTAATAGACGGGCCTCCCCGCCTTCCGAAACCACCTTGGCCATCAACAGCCTGCCGGGAAGCCAGGCAGCACCTGGGGCGACGGCTTGCGGAGTCGACACCCCAGGTACTGGACGCAAGCTGATATGCATTCTAGCCTACATCTGCTCGGGGGCTTCAATCCCTAGCAGACTGAGACCTTTCTTGAGCACATGGGCAACAGCTGCAACCAATGCAAGTCGGCTCTGCTCGACGGCAGCCTCTTCGCCAATGATGCGGCAATGGTGGTAGAAGCGGTTGAATGCCTGGCTCAAATCAAGTAGGTAGCGGGAAAGGGTTGACGGTTCATAAGCTCGGGCAGCCTTCTGAATAGCCTCGGGGAACTCGCTGATCAGCCTGAGTACTGCTTGCGAATGCTCGTCGGCCAGCCCGCTCAAATCTTGTGGCAGCTGCTCCACAGCTTTTGCCTTACGTAATACGGAGCGGCAGCGGGTATGTGTATACTGCAGATATGGCGCTGTCTCTCCATCGAAGTTCAAGATTTCGTTCCAGTCGAAGATAACATCCTTGATACGGCTGTTCTTCAGCGGACCAAAGAGGACGGCTCCAATTCCTACCTGCCGGGCAACCTCTTCCCGGTTGGGCAGTTCCGGGTTCTTCTCGGCGATAATGTCGGATACACGCTTCACTGCTTCCTGCAAGACATCGTCCAGAATCACCATGCGGCCACGGCGTGTGGACATCTTGCCTTCAGGCAGCTTGACCAGCCCAAAGGGAATGTGAATGATCGATTCGGCCCAGGAGAGACCCATTTTCTGAATGACCAACTTGATCTGCTGGAAGTGCAGCGACTGGTCCATGGCCACTACATAGAGAATCTCCTCGGGATCATACTGCTCATGGCGATAGAAGGCAGCAGCCATGTCGCGCGTGGCGTAAAGAGTTGCCCCGTCGGATTTCTGCAGTATACAAGGCGGCAGGTTATCTGCCAAGGGAACTACCAGGGCACCTTCGCTAATCTCTGTAACCCCGGCAGCCTTAATCCGCTCGATAGTCTCATCCAACTTATCCTGGAAGAAACTCTCTCCAGTGAAGTGATCGAACTCAATGCCGAGTTTTTTGTAGATTTGTTTCAAGGTAGCCAAACTGACGTCGCAGAACAAGCGCCAGAGGCGTACAGCTTCCGGGTCGCCAGCCTCCAACCGCTTGAACCAAGCCCGCGCTTCATCACGCAGCTCAGGGTTTTCGTCCTCCTCCTGGTGGAAACGCACGTAAAGCTGATAAAGCTTCTGCACCGGATCCTCGGTTAAAGGATCATTTTCGCCCCACTTAAGATAAGCCACAATCATCGTGCCAAACTGGGTACCCCAGTCTCCCAGATGATTGATGCGTACTACATTGTAACCGGCTGCCTTGTGCAGCAGACTGATGGAATTGCCGATAACGGTCGTCGGCAAGTGCCCCACACCAAAGGGCTTAGCCAGGTTGGGCGATGAAAAATCTATGACTATTGTCTTGCCGTGGCCAAGCTGGGTTTCGCCATAGCTGTCGCCTTGGCTGCGAACGCCTGTCAGCACCTGGTTCGCCATTCGGGTTGGCTGTAGGAAGAAGTTGAGGTAGCCACCAACGGCTTCAACCCGCTCGAAAGCTGGAGGTAGCTTAAGCTTATCCACCAGATCCTTGGCAATCAGGGGCGGCGCTTTGCGCAGCTCACGGGCCAGGGGGAAACAAGGGAATGCCAAGTCACCCATCTTAGGGTCTGGCGGGGTCTCTAAGGCCGCGACTACCTTGTCGTTAGTCCAGTTGAGCAGGGGAGCCAGCTCCCCGGCAACCTGTTCCTTAAACATTTTCATAGTTTGAACGCCTCCTCATTGCGGCCTGCCTGCCGCTTGGTACTTTGGCTGTAAACACAAAAAAACCACTCATCTGCAAGAGACGAGAGGTCAATCCCGTGGTACCACTCTTATTGGCTTGTAGCCCACTCGAGCCCGGTAACGGCGGGTTCCGTCCTGCCCTACTTCTATTTCGGGCAGGCAGCTCCCAGGTGCGCTTCACAAGAACACTCGCGTCGGCTTCCACCCTTCCGACTCGCTGGGGCGGGTTGTTCATGCTACTGTCCTGTTCACTGCTTTGGCTAATATTGTATAGACTGGATGCTGCCGTGTCAAGAAACTAACAGCAGTTAGAATTTGCCTAGCATCAAGAGGATTCCCAGCACCACAAAAGCAGCTCCAGCGCCAAACTGAATATAATTGGTAGGAACGACGCGTGTAATGGCTGCGCCGGCCAGCACACCTACTACCGAGCTCAGCACCAGTGCAGATGCTGACCCTATGAACACCCCGAGAGGTGACTTGTTCTGGGCAACCAGGAGCATCGTTGCCAACTGCGTTTTGTCTCCCAGTTCAGCCAGGAAGACAAGGCCGAATGTTGAGATTACGGTTTTCCAAAACATCATTTATTCCTCCCCTGTTGGTTATGGCCCCTAATTGCCTTGCTGGGACCGGCCCGCCAATAGAGTAGCCGGGAGCTAATGTGCTCCAGTGCGGTAACCAACCAATATGAAGTGAATGTAGCCAGCAAGATACCCAGGATATAGACCAGCATTGGTTGGCTTGCCATGCCGCAAGCTTTGCACGCCATCGCGGCAATCTGCCGAGGCAAGCGCAAGAGACTCACTACCGTTCCATCCGTCTCGGCGGCTGACAGAGTGCCCCAAAGCAATCCTAAAGAAACCGCCTTGCGCTGCAGTATTGTTAACACTTGCATAGGTTGCCCCACCCCCACATTCCTTAAAAGTGTATTCGTGTGGACGAGGATTATGACGCACAGCAAAAAGCCGCAGCTCTTGGCTGCGGCTCTGCTGGTCAGAAAAGCTTAGGGATTAAAGTCGACGTTTGGCGCTGTCTGTGCTGCATCTGGGATCTCAAAATATGCACGCTGGTTGAAGCCGAACATCTTGGCCCAGAGCATGGCCGGGAAACGGCCAACGTAGGTGTTGAAATTGCGCACTTCGTCGTTAAACAGCATCCGGAACTGGTTAATGCGGTTCTCAGTGCCAGACAGTTCATCCATCAACCCAACGAAGACTGTGTCAGCCTTCAACTGCGGGTAGTTCTCTATGATTACAAACAAGCGGCCAAGTGCCGACTCAAGCTCATTGGCGGCAGCTGCCTGTTCAGCCGGAGAACTGGCGCCCATCATAGCTGCACGGGCATCAGTCACTGCCTTGATGGCTGCCTGCTCATGCGCGGCGTAACCCTTAACAGTCTCCACTAAGTTCGGGATCAGGTCGTACCGGCGCTGCAGCTGAGTGTTTACCTGCGCCCAGGATGCATCTACATCCTGTGCCATGCCCACCATTCTGTTGTAGTTGCCAATGGCCCCCATGGCCACCAGCGCGATGACTGCGATTAACCCCAAAACCCATAAACGCTTCAAATCTGTTACCTCCCCTATAGTGTTAGCTTATTTCACTATGTCTAAGACTAGAAATTGCGACTCGCGCCGCCACCACCACTTTTACCCCCGCCAAAGCCGCCGAATCCACCGCCGCCACCGCCACCGCGACCACCGCGCAGGACCATAAACGGCAGGCGCAAGAGCAGGTGCAGCAACCAATGCTGCCGGAAGATAGCAGCCAAAATGATCAGCACGATATATGCGCCGGCAAATCCGGCCACGCCCTGTATCTCAGGATCTATGCCAAACAGTGGCTTGCCTTCACCTTCTTCAGCCGCCAACTGAACAGCCAGTTCTTGAGTAATTGCCAGCAATCCGGCGCCGTACTGATTTGCCCGCAGCTCCGGCATAGCCTTATCCAGCGCCCGGCCAGCCTTGGCGTCAGTAATAACTCCCTCGAGTCCGATACCTACTTCTATGCGGATGGATCTGGTTTGCATGTCCATCAAGACCAGCAGGCCATTATGGTCCTTGCTGTCACCGATGCCCCAATCCCGGAACAAGCGGAAGGCATACGTGTTCAGGTCTAGCGGATCTGTACTGTCAACGGTTACGACGGCCAACTCAATGCCTTTTTGTTGCCAAAGCTGCGCTGCTACTTGCGTAATGGAGCTCTCTTCAGCATCAGAGATAACCCCAGCAAAGTCGTTAACTAGCCCCTGCGGCTTAGGGAACGACACATCCGGAGCCGCCGCAGCCGTTGCTGGCAGGCTGAGGATGATGAGCAGCCCTAGGATTAGCCAAAGTGTTCTCCTACCCATCCCCATGGCTATACCTCCCGCATGGCGCAAGCCTGGTGAACCAGACGCAGACCAAGTTTCTCGCCCTCAGCCAAAAGCTCAGGGCTCTCAGCCCCCGGCTGTACCCATACGTTTTTGATGCCTAACTCGTGGCACTCCTGCAGGATACCAATACCTACCTTGGCGGGCACGACCAGGTCTACAACTTCCGGTTGTTCCGGCAGGTCTCTAAGACTCTTGTACACCGGTATCCCATCGATGCTCTCCAGGCGATGGTTAACCGGGTAAGCGGTCTTATCGCGTTTCAGCAGGTGCTGCCAAATCCGGTAGCCAAACTTCTCTTTGTTGTCGCTCGCACCTACTACTGCCCACACCTTGGCAGCGCGAAATTCACCAATCAAGTCTTGCACGTTGTCCACATCCTCCCTTTCACAGGGAAATGTCCATGAAACATCTCCCATCAATCTATACGTAGCATGCCCTGTTGAAGTTTCATACCTCTAAAGAGAAAAAAATCCGAGACGAGCCAACAACTGAGTAGCCTTTATGCAGTGCAAAAGAACAGAGTGCCCTTTGCAGGCACTCATTTCTACTCCCTTTCGCGCTCCAACAGACGTTGCAACAGCAGCTCATATCCACCAGCCCCATACTGCAGAAATCGCTTAACCCGGCTGATAGTAGCAGTACTAGCGCCGGTCATCTGTTCGACTTGAGTATAGGTCAGCCCTTGCTTGAGCAGACGGGCAACTTCCAGCCGCTGAGCCCAAGATTGGACCTCATTCATTGTACCGATATCTGTCAGGAAACGCACACACTCGTCTTCAGATTCAAGCAGCAGGATGGCCGCAATCAACTGTTTGACGTCTCGGCTTTGCATTGGATCACCCGTCATTCTTCAGCCTCCCCATCTTCTCTGTGCATAAAGGGCATACCCTCAATCACTGCTTTGCCAGCTTGGAGAGCAGCCTTTGCCTTCTTCTGTCTATATCAGCGAGCTCCTGGTCCGTAACCGGTACGCCCATTTTACGCCTGCGTTCGCAAATTGCTACTACTCTATCAGTATACTGCAGCGCTTTGCGCAGGTCACGCAGGCGATGTTCATATAGTTTTGCCAGTTCGATTAATGCCTCTACCCCAAACGGCTCGTCGAGCGCAATTTGCTCCCAAGTCTCAGCGGCACATGCGTATTCCCCCAGGCGATAGTATGCAACAGCCTGCAACCGGCGAAAACGCTTCTTGGTCTTGCGCTCCCCCGGCAGGGGCAACCCCCTACGGATAGCCTCAACTACCTGATCCCAATCGGCGGCCTTGGCATGCAGTTCTGCCAATGCAAAGTACTCCTCCGCACGGGCAAAAGAGTGGTCGGGCTGGTTGCAAACTTCAGCCATATGCAGGCCTAGCTGAAACAGACTGAAGATATCCTGACGGTTATGCTGAAAGACGGGATGCAATCCGGACGGGTCTCCTGCCTGTAGGAAATGAAAGTACCGCTCTGGAATTAGCGCACCCGGGATATCATCGTCGCGCGACATACCCAACCGGTGCCTTTCGAGAGATTGCAGGGCACAGCTCTTCAGCAACCGACGCCACAATCTGCGGGAAGGATGCAACAGGTCGAGCTGCACCGTGGGTGTAAGGACTGGCAGGCTAGCCATGGTCAGCCTGGTGTTCAGCAGGGGCACATCATACGTCTTGCCATTAAACGTAGCTATTACCGGAAACCGCGAGAGTTCTTCCATGACCGTTTGCAGGAAAGCCTTTTCTCTGGCAGGAGACGGCAGAAAGTACTGGCGAACATAAAAGCGGCCAGCCTGAAAGGAACCAATACCTGCGAGGAAGATATATGTTCCACTGCCGGTAGAAAGGCCGGTTGTTTCAGTATCAAAGAAGGCAATATCCGACCAGCCGTATTGCTCCATCTGTGGGAGCGCGCAAGGGAAAGCGAGACTAGCCGCCGATACAGCTACGTCATAGGCCCGCTCTTCTCCTGGCAGCAGGAACCCGTCCAGCCCCAAAGTTGCCGTTTGATCCGAAATCGGCTGAACGATGCGAGGCTTGACTTCCAGTTTGGTTAGTAGGCTCAACCGATCACGCAGGCTCACTCCTATCACCTCCGTTCATGCGTTCGCTAAGACACCGTGCCTTTCCTGCTTATTGAACAGCAGAGGCAGGTTTTTGCATGCAGTCGACGAAATTGGTGTGAAGTAACCCCACTCGGCCGGCAGGCATAGTATATTCTAGACTTTTCCAAGGCAAAATAGGTTGTGCTCATATTCATGGGAGCATGACTAGTGATATATTCTAAAAGGAATGCACGGATTTGTCACCCTCTTCATCATAAAACGCAGGAGGTTTTAAGATAATGTCTTCCAAACTAGACTGGAAAACTCCTAAACACATTCATTTTGTTGGTATCGGCGGAATCAGTATGAGCGCCTTGGCTACTATTTTACAGCAAAGAGGGTGGAGAGTTTCAGGCTCTGACCTGAAGCAATCTTCCTTCACCGACCGCTTGGTAGACCAGGGAGCCATCATCTATCTCGGCCATAAGGCGGAGCATGTCAATGGAGCTGACGTTGTGGTGTATACGTCCGCTGTCAGACCAGATAATCCTGAACTGATAAGAGCTCATGAACTGGGCATTCCGGTATATGTACGCGCGGAACTGCTAGGTGAGCTGATGGCAGAAGCTGAGTTTGGCATAGCGATAGCTGGTTCTCACGGCAAGACCACTACTACTGCCATGATTGGGCTAATGCTGGAGCGGGCCAACCAGGACCCGACGGTCTTAGTGGGCGGCGAACTGGATGCCATTAAGGGCAACGTAAAAGTTGGGAACGGGCGCTTCTTGGTAGCCGAGGCCTGCGAGTACTTTGACAGCTTTCTATCTCTCCAGCCCTTTGTTGGGGTGGTTTTAAACATTGATGTCGACCATCTGGATTACTTCCGCGACCTGGAGCACATCAAGGAAACCTTCAGGCGCTTTGCGCTGCTCGTGCCTGATAACGGCTACCTGATTGCCTGTGGAGATGACCAGAATGTTCGGGACATCCTGCCTGACCTGCCCTGCAGTGTAATTACCTATGGCCTGAAGGACAATGTTGAGTGGCAGGCTGCAGACCTGGATCTAAGCCCAGGCAAGAGCACATTTAGCGTAATACATAATGGCCAGCTGCTTGGTAGAATGAGCATTAAGGTACCAGGCAAACATAACGTCTCCAACGCACTGGCTGCTGTAGCCCTCGGCAATGCTGTGGGTTTGCCGTTTAGCATCATAGCCAGTACGCTTGGCCAATACGAAGGAACGCACAGGCGCTTTGATTATCTGGGGACGTACCACGGGGCACTGGTGTACGATGATTACGCTCATCACCCGAGCGAGATCAGAGCTACGCTGGACGCGGCTAAGTCCTACGGAGCCAAGCGTACCATCTGCGTATTCCAGCCTCACACCTATACCCGTACCAAAGCGCTGTTGAACGACTTTGCCAACGCGTTTTCAGAAGCAGACATTGTCTTACTGACGGACATTTACGCAGCTAGGGAGAAAGATACCTATGGTATCAGCACTCGGGACTTGGCGAAAGAGATGAGTAAGACGCATCCAGACGCCAGATATGTTGGCTCGTTGGAGGATGCGGCCAACCTACTCAGCGGCGAACTGGGCAAGGGCGATCTGCTCATCACCATGGGAGCAGGCGACGTCCACCATGTGGCTGAGATGCTGCTGGCAAACAACAGGCAAGCCCTTTAGAGATGAGGGATTTGAGAAGTGGGATAAGAGAGATGAAAAGTGAGGATCGGCTAGAAGATTGGTTAAGGATTGGCGTTGACGCGCATTGGAATACATAATATAATCTAACAAATCAGCGATGACCTTGGAGAGTAACTGGCATGTACAGGCGTTTAGCGACTTGGGGATGGTGAAAGCCCAAGGCTTGGCGGTCAGGGAAGGACACCAGGAGAGCTGCTCATGAACAGTGTAATCTGCAGAGTGAGCCGGGGCCTTCCCGTTACAGGAGGCAAAGTAGGATGCTTATAGCATCAACCAGGGTGGCACCGCGGGCAGCCCCTTCTCGTCCCTGAAAACGAGATAGGGGCTGTTTATTATTTGGAGGTGCTTTTTTTGTTGGAGAAAAGCTATTTGGGAAGCAGGGTGTTGTGCAATGCCCTGGAGGCACATGTCGGGCAAACTGTAGAACTGGCAGGCTGGTTGTACCGGGTGAGAAAGGTTGGTCGCAAGCTGGCGTTCTGGGTGATCAGAGACAGGAGTGGCTATGCGCAGGTCGTTGTCTCCGGCGACGATGCTGCTACTGCACCATCCCTGGAGAGCGTGGTAACAGTAAGAGGGCTGGTAGTTAAAACTAATGGGCAGACAGGTGCGGAGCTACAGGCGGAAGCTATCCAAGTACTTACAGAAACGGCAGAGCTACCGTTTGAAGTAAACCAGGAGGAACTGTCGGCAGGAGCGGAAGCACAGCTGGACCACCGGGTGCTCAGCCTGCGCCATAAGCAATACCAGGCGATCTTTCGAGTGAAAGCAGCAATTTGCCGGGCTTTTCGAGAGTATCTCGACAACCAGGGCTTCCTGGAAATCCAGACACCCAAGATTGTCGCTACCGGGACCGAAGGAGGAGCTGAACTGTTCTCTGTCCGCTATTTTGAACAGCAGGCCTACCTGGCCCAAAGCCCGCAGTTCTACAAGCAGATGATGGTGTCTGCCGGATTTGAACGCGTTTATGAGGTGGCCCCGGTTTTCAGAGCGGAGCAGCACAATACATCCCGGCATACCAACGAGTTTGTCAGCCTGGACATCGAGATGGGGTTCATTGACAGTGAACACGCACTGATGGACCTGGAGACAGAGCTGTTAAAGTACATTTTTGCACACCTCAATGAACACTGTGCTGCGGAACTGGAGTTGCTCGGCGTAGAGCTTCCGGTGTTTGAGCAGCTACCCCGGGTTCCTCTTAGCGAAGCTCAGAGGATTTTGCAGGCGGAGTATGGCAAAGCATCTCCAGAGGGCAATCTGGACCCACAAGGTGAGCGTTTGCTTTGCGAGTACGCTGAGCAAATATTCGGTGTACCCCTGATCTTTGTAACAGCTTATCCAACAGAGCACAGACCGTTCTATGCCATGACTGAGCAGGCGAACCCGGGTATCACCCGTTCCTTCGACCTGTTGTTCAAGGGACTGGAGATAACGACTGGTGGCTTGCGTATCCATCAAGCAGAGCAGCTAAAGCAAGCGATGCAGGAACGGGGCCTTAAGCCCGAGAACTACGCGTCCTACCTGGAAGCTTTCGAGTTGGGAGCGCCGCCACACGGCGGCTTCGCCATTGGCTTGGAGCGGCTGACCGCACGCATTCTCGGATTGGACAATCTGCGCCAGGCAACCCTCTTCCCTCGGGATAGGACGCGGTTAACCCCGTAGATTCGTGGAGACACGGCATTGTCGTGTACCTGTGGGCAGAACATGTTCTGCCCCTACACCCTACCCGCTGTGACGCTACACCCCGCTAGGACGTAGGTACACGGCATGCCGTGTACCTACGGGTTAACGGATATGGACAAGGGGCTCCGCATGGAGCCCCTTCTGTTATGCGTTTCGTAGCGTTTCTTCGCGTCGTTGCTTAAGCCGTTCTTCGTCCTGCAATAGAAGGCTCAACCGGCTGCGCAGGCCGGCTAACACCCGCTCGACCTGGTCGCGTTGCTTCTTGGCGGCATCGAGAGAGTTGTTGATCTTTGATTGCACTGTCCAGTCGGCAATCAGCCCATCAAAGAAGTAGTCGGCAAAATGCAGGAAGCCGTCAACCTGAATATCCAGCTCGAGCTGCATTTGCACGTCCTGCAGTTCCCTGGCAAATACCCTGAAGGCCTGCTGGGCCTCGTGGGCGTGCTGTTTGGCGGTATCCATATTGGAGTGCTTGGCCATGGTGGCTAGCATGCCGCCGCCGAGCATGTCCCAAACGCCCCAGCCGGCGGCGCTATCGAGTGATTTAACCACCGCATTCAGTCTGTTCAGCACCTCTTCTCCTGCAGCAACGGCCTCGTTTATTTCCTTTCTACGCGATGCTACCTTAGCAAGATCTTCGCTAAGCCTGAACACTTCACTGCCACTTGCCCCGGACTCATGCAGCAGGTTTTCCTTGCGGCGTAGCAGCATTTGATAGTCGGCCTCAATCTCAGCCGCCCGGGCAGTCGCCACTTCCAGTCTGTCAACTTCCTCTAACAGGCGGGTCACAGCAGCTTGCGCCTCCTCATGGCGCAATTTGGCCCTTAGAAACTCCTGCTGCTCTTGTGCAAGGCGAGCTTCCTTATCGCCGAGCACCGTATGAAAAAGGTTAGTGATGCTAACGCCCTCCAGTGCCTGTACATCTCTACCTTCCTTTAGCATCTGTTGATGTAGAGCAGATGTACGCTTGCGCTCACTTTGTAGCTGTTCTCGCGCGGCAGACAACAGCCTTACCTTCCGCTGTAGCTCATCACGTTCCCTAATTAGCTCCAGCAGTTGCTGGTTAATTGACTCTATCGACACTAGCAGTTCCCCCCTTGGCAGGTTGCGCCTATGTAGGTCTATACGTTTACCAAGCCCATTATGTTTCGTTAAATGCGCACAGCAAAAGGGCCTGGCTAAGCCGGGCCCTTGAAAGTCAGCTATTGTTGGCGCTTGCGGTAATCGTCCACCGCTGCCTGCAAAGCATCTGCCGCCAAATTGGAGCAGTGCATCTTGATAGGTGGCAAGCCACCGAGTTCATCAGCTACATCCTGATTGCTGATCTTCAGAGCTTCGTCCAAAGTTTTGCCCTTAACCAACTCAGTGATCATGCTGCTAGTAGCCACCGCAGCGCCGCAGCCGAAGGTTTGGAACTTAACATCAGAAATGCGCTCGCTTTCGTCTACCTTGATATAGATGCGCATGATATCGCCACAGTTGATATTGCCCACCTCACCCACGCCGTCAGCATCAGCAATCTGACCGACGTTGCGCGGATTGGTGAAATGGTCCATCACTTTCTCGCTATACATTGTACTCATGTTTATTCCTTCCTCTCCCTGTTATATAGTGGAGACATCGAACGCAGGCGGTCCACTATCTCCGGGAAAACCTCCAAGACATAATCTACATCTGCCTCGCTATTGTCGCGCCCAAGGGTCAGCCTGAGGCTACCATGCGCATGCATGTGGTCCAAGCCCATGCAGAGTAACACATGTGAGGGCTCAAGGGAACCAGAGGTGCAAGCCGAACCAGATGAAACAGCTATTCCCTTCATATCCAGGCTGAGTATCAAAGATTCGCCTTCAATGTACTTGACGCTGATGTTTACATTACCTGGTAAGCGCTCAGTCGGGTGCCCATTGAGGCTTACGTCCGGGATAGCGGTTAGGCCAGCCACTAGCTTGTCGCGTAGCTTGTTGAGATGTGTCACTCGCGCATCCATTTCCAACACGGCCAGTTCAACTGCCTTGCCCAGGCCTACAATACCGGTGACATTCTCTGTTCCAGGGCGCAGTTTCCGCTCCTGACCTCCGCCAAACTGTATGGGCTTAACCCTTGTGCCTCGCCTGACGTACAGCACGCCGACCCCCTTGGGGCCATAGATTTTGTGGGCCGAGAAGGAGAGTAGGTTAACGTTCAGTTCGTCCACATTCACCGGGATGCTGCCCATTGATTGCACTGCATCCGTGTGCAGCAAAACCCCTTTAGCCTTAGCAATAGCGCCTATCTTGGCAAGTGGTTGGATTGTGCCCATCTCGTTATTCGCATGCATGATGGTGATGAGGATCGTGTCCGGGCGAATAGCCTGTTCAACATCAGCCGGATTGATCATGCCGTATTGGTCCACCGGCAGGTAAGTAACTTCGTACCCTTGCGTCTGCAGGAACTCACAGGTGTCGAGAACAGCATGGTGTTCTACACCGCTGGTGATGATGTGTTTGCCCTTCTCTGCCAAGGCCCGGGCTACACCTAGAATGGCGATATTGTCCGACTCAGTACCGCCTGAAGTAAAGTAGATCTCCTTAGGGTCAGCGCCGATAGCCTTGGCGACAACTTCCCTGGCGTGATCGACAGCGATACGCGCCTTTCTGCCGAAGCCGTGCACACTGGAAGCATTGCCGTAGTTAGGGTGAAAGTAAGGCAGCATAGCTGCGATTACTTCTGGATGTACCGGGGTAGTCGCAGCGTGATCCATGTAAACTGAACGCACTGTTTCTTCCTCCTCATTGCAGATATCGTTTAGAGTTGCACACCAGCCGGTGTGATTATCTTCTATTTAGCCTTGCGGGCCAGATCAGCCAAAGTGGTGTTATCCAGTACCTCCGACATGCTGTCGCGCAAGCGGGCCCACAGGTCCCTGGTGATGCAGACATTAACCCTCTGGCAGGACTCACCATGCTGATGCCTGACGCAGTCAACCGGTGCAATCGGCCCTTCTACCGCCCTCAGAATATCCCCGGCAGTGATGTCGTCCGGCTGGCGGGAGAGCTTATACCCGCCGTGTGCTCCGCGATGTCCAACCACGAGTTTGGCCTTCCGCAGATCTACAAAAATCTGCTCTAAATACTGCTCGGAGATCTCTTCAACTTCAGATACATGTCGTAGAGATACTGGGTTTTCCATGGCATGCAGAGTTAGCACTAGCATAGCTCTCACTGCGTACTGTCCTTTAGTAGATAAGCGCATCCCATCACCTCCGCGAAGTATTCTGACCATCCTACTCAGGTATGTATGCATATATTACCCTGGCTGAAAGGTTCAGCCAGGAAAGCAGACCATTTTACTCAGGATTATGTCCGAAAGCAAACACCGAGGCGTCAGCGACACCAAGGTGTTTTCCTAGTGTTTTGCTCGGATTTATAATACAGCGAATGCAGGCCCAAGTCAAGGGTTTTTGGGAAGAAAGTTAACCTAGTTAATATAATCTGAATGAGTGGGCTGCAGTTAGTGCTTTTCCCCCAGGACTACCCGGTCTATACCCGCGAGGTCTTGACGCAGACTGACGCCTACAAAACCATTCTGTTCCAACATGTTGGCCACATCGCTTGCTTGCCCCTGGCCTACTTCAAACGCCAACAGGCCTTCTGGCAGCAGCAGTTCCCTAGCTTGCGGGATCAGCCGACGATAATAATCTAGGCCGTCTTTACCCCCATCCAGTGCCAGGGTAGGTTCGTTTCTGACTTCGGCCGACAGGGCTGCCAGGTCAGATGTAGGTATATATGGGGGGTTCGAAGCTAGGCAATGCAGCCTAACCCCCTCCTTCAGGAGAGGAGCGGCTAAGTCACCCCGGGAAAAGTGAACGATATCTGTTACCAGATAGCGTGCAGCATTCTGTCGCGCCACTGATAGGGCCTTAGCTGAGATGTCCGTAGCGTAAACTGTTACTCCCCCGCAGATGGCAGCAAGGGAGACAGCGATTGCACCGCTGCCGGTAGCGATGTCGGCAACTATCGGGTTTTCCATACCCTGCAAGAAATCCAGCACTGTCTCAACCAGAATTTCGGTGTCTGGCCTGGGGATGAGCACGGCTGGAGTTACTTTGAAGCTAAGGCCCATGAACTCCTGCTCCCCGAGCAAATACTGTGCAGGAGTGCCTGCCAGCCGTTTTGACATATAGGCTGCAAAGAGGTTCTCAGCCTCACAGGGAAGCTCATCATCCAACGAAGCAAAGAAGCGCGCCCGGCTTTCTCCGCCCAGCGCGCTTCTTAAGAGCAGCTCAGCCTCAAAACGACCAGATTGACTGATTGCTTCAATCGCTTTGGCCGCCTTCAGCCAAGCTTCTCGCTTGTTCATCCTACTCACCCTGCAAGCTCTGCATCTGGCTATCGGTGATTAATGCCTGAATGATGTCATCAATATCCCCGTCCAGAATGATCGGCAGATTGTGCACGGTCAGGCCTATGCGATGGTCAGTTACCCGGCCTTGCGGGAAGTTATAGGTACGAATGCGCTCGCTGCGGTCGCCAGTACCTACCTGGCTACGGCGAGCTTCCGCTAGTTCAGCATGTTGCTTGGCTTGTTCAGCTTCCAACAACCTAGCCCGGAGAACGCGCATGGCTTTTTCACGGTTCTTAATCTGTGACTTCTCATCCTGCATCGAAACCACAACGCCTGTTGGCAAGTGAGTAATACGGACGGCCGAGTAGGTCGTGTTGACACTCTGACCACCAGGCCCAGAAGAACAGTACGTGTCTATCCGCAGATCGTTCGCATCGATCTGTACGTCAACTTCTTCTGCCTCTGGCAGCACCGCTACTGTAGCAGCAGAGGTATGGATACGACCACTAGCTTCAGTGGCAGGCACGCGCTGCACACGATGTACACCGCTCTCAAACTTGAGGCGGCTGAAAGCGCCGCGGCCTTCAATCAGGAAGATGACTTCCTTAAAACCGCCCAGGTCGTTCTCATTGCTGCCCATCAGCTCGACTTTCCACCCCTGGCGTTCTGCATAGCGGGTGTACATGCGGAAGAGATCAGCCGCAAAAATGGCTGCTTCGTCGCCGCCCGTACCAGCCCGGATCTCCATGATGACGTTCTTATCGTCATTAGGATCCTTCGGTATGAGTAGTAGCTTAAGCTTTTCTTCCAGGTCAGTATGCCGCTGCTCCAACTCTTCCACCTCGAGCTCAAGCAAAGCTAGGAAGTCTTTGTCGAGCCCGCCGGCCTTCAGCATTTCCCTGGCCGATACCAACTCTTCATCAGTTTTCTTGTAGATATCAAAGACTTCAACTATCTCAGTCAGCCCCGACTGCTCCTTGCAATACTCACGCCATTCATTCTGGCGGGCAATTACATCGGGGTTGTTAACCAAGGCTGTCAGTTCTTCATAACGGTCTTTGATGCCCTGTAGTTTATCCAGCAATTTCTCCACCCCATTCTCGTGTATCAGGGTATTAACATCATTCCAGTGTCAATTGAGGCCCGGCACCTTCAGTGTTTGCCAGTCACTGGGTTTTTATCAATCCTGCGCGGCAAGCTCCGGGTCAGCTTGCAGTAATCCGTTAATTGCCGCAAGGGCCACTTCCACCTGACTGTCGTCCGGCTCCCTGGTCGTCGCCCGCTGCAACCACATGCCAGGCGTGACCATTATCCGAACCAACTTGTTATCGATATGTTGACCGCTGAAACGGCTAAGTTCATAGGCCAATCCTGCAACCAGCGGCAAGAGGGCTAGCCGTGTGAGGATACGCATTAGGAGTGTGGGCCATCCCAGAAATGAGAAAGTAATGATGCTGATGAGCATCACCTGCAGTAGGAAGGCGGTACCACACCGCGGATGCAAGCAGGAGTATTTGCCTGTAGATTTGACTTCCAAGGCTTCCCCTGACTCATACGTATAGATTGCCTTGTGCTCCGCACCATGGTATTGGAAAAAGCGATGCATCTCGCTATACATGCCAATCAGCAGCACATATAGCAGGAAAATTGAGAGACGCAGCGCGCCTTCCGTCAGATTGAGCCAGAACGGCGTCATTCCGAAACCTTCCAGGAAACGCACCAACCAGGTAGGCAAGAGCATGAAGAGTACCACGCCTAAGGATAGGCCGATCAACATGGAGAGGATAGCTTGGCCTTTACTCAGTTGCAGGTCCTCTGTCTGTGACTCGTTGGCAGATAGCATGATTGCGTCTATGCCAACAACCAATGCTTCCACAAAAGCGGCCACACCCCGCAAAACGGGCAACTTGAAGATTGGTAGAAAATCTGCCACTCGCCAGTTGGGGCGAATAGTTACAGAGATATTCCCACTGGGCTGCCGTACTGCTATAGACATCTTCCTGGGCCCGCGCATCATCACACCTTCCATGACGGCTTGCCCGCCTATGGAAACTCGTTTACTCACGCCGGCACCCCCTTATCTCCGGAGATATTCTTTAGATAGTTTCTGTAGACAGACAAGAAGCAGAGCAAAGCTCTGCTTCATAACATTCGCTGCGTACAGCCTATTTCTCGGTCAAGCCGAACTTCTTACGGAAACGGTCAACGCGTCCGCCTGTATCGACCAGCTTCTGCTTGCCTGTGAAGAACGGATGGCATTTGGAGCAGAGCTCAACCTTCAACTGCTTCTTGACGGATCCACTCTCAAAAGTCTCGCCGCAAGCGCAAGTGACAAGTGTCTTGCCGTAGTTGGGATGGATTTTCTCCTTCATTGCTATCACCTCTTTCCACGAAAAAGTCCACACATTTGCACGGACATGAGGTGCAACCTGATACCTCATTCCTATAAGTAACCCTATTATGGCGATTACCTGAAGATTATAGCACAATAACTGGCTGAGGGGCAAGTGAATTGTACTAGCTATACACCCGCCTGAACCCATGCCACTACTTATCTGACAGGATGGCTGAAGCTGCCGACTCGCAGCCCAGGATGCTCGGATTTCAGTACATCAGCCAATTGGTCCAAGCCGTAGAGCTCACCATGTGAACCTTCCATCAGCTGCAAATACTGCTCCGGGTCGATGTTCAGGTTACGGACCTGCACCATATCTACACCGGTGTTGCCAATCAGCTCGATTAGAGCTTCCAGCTCGTCCTCGCGGTCAGTAACGCCCGGGAAAGCCAGCAGGTTAAGAGCAACAAACACTCCTTGCGCCTTGGCATACTTGATGGAGTTACGGACGTCAGTCAGACTATAACCCCTAGGGCGGTAATAAGCTTGGTAGTTGGCAGCGATAGCGCTATTAATGCTCACCCGCAGAGAGTTGATGCCGGCATCTACTACTGCCCGGACACCCTCGGTAAACCCTGCATTAGTGTTGGCGTTTATGGTGCCGCGCTCAGTGTGTGACCTGATCTGCCGAATAGCTGCAGAGATAACCCGGTACTGCAGCAAAGGCTCACCCTCACAGCCCTGTCCGAAGGAGATTATTGCATCTTCTGCCTGTAAGAGATGCGGCAACGCTACAGATACGACCTGCTCCGGCGTCGGCTGGTAGTTGATCCTTGACTGCGGCGATGGGCAACACTCAGCCTCTTGCTCAGAAATGCAACCTACACAGGCGGCATTACAGCTGCTGGAAACTGGTATTCCACCCTCCCAGCGCCGATAGAAAATATTCTGGGCCGTGAAACAGCCATATTCACGCACACACTTGGCTAGCTGAGCGATTATCGGGTTGCCCGGAATCTCAGCCTCCCGCTTACGCAGCAGGCTGTCCAATTCTTCCGTATTATAGCGCTCGGGAGCCCACTTGTATAGTTTCTCGTCTTCCACTTTAGCTGCTACATAAAAGGTTCCTTTATGCCACGCAACTGCTGTATAGCCGAACAAGGGTAGCTCCGGCCCATCTCCATGCCAGGCCGGCAGAGCTATTCTTGTGTAGCCTTGGGGCAATAGGGCGGCTAGTGCATAGCGCTCGCTACCGAGGCGCCTGAAGCGCCCGCTTGCATCCACCCCCACTGCGCTGCGGCCAGGGATGAGCATCAAGGTAGCTCCTTCAGGCAAGGGAATGAGCTGTTCAGGCGGCAGGTCGGCAAACAGCGCTCCAAACCGGCCAACCGGCGAAAAGCGCTCGTCTACGTAGGCATTGCCGTTGCAGTCAGCGTAGGTTGCGCAAAACAGTGTAATCACCCCCAAGTTGCATCGTACTATAACCAGGGTATAAGGGCAAGTAGGGGTCGCCAACGGTGGTAGCCGTCCTACCTGTTGTAGGGGTCGGACGGTGGCCGACCCGTTTGTTGTAGGGGTCGGACGGTGGCCGACCCAAATAGAAAGCGGGCTTATCGCCCGCTTCTGATCAAGTATGCAAGTGGATTGACGTTTCGCCCATTTACAACCACTTCAAAATGCACATGCGGACCGGTTGAGAAGCCGGTGCTACCCACAGCCGCTATTGTCTGCCCTGCAGCAACCCGGTCACCCTTCCTCACGTACAGCTTGCTAGCGTGACCATATACCGTCTTAACACCCCGGCCATGGTCGATGACAACACAGTAGCCATAGCTAGTCTTCCAACCGGAGTACTCGATTACACCGGCGGTGGCTGCCTTGATTGGCCGTCCTTTAGGGGCGGCTATATCGATGGCGTAGTGGAACTTGCCCCAGCGCGGCCCATAACCAGAAGTGATAGTGCCAGACACCGGCCATACCAGGCTATTGGATAATGATCCACGGCTAGCCACCGTGCCCGAACCTGGAACGACCAGCTGCTGACCTGGATAGATTACTCCACGGCTGCTTAACCCATTGGCTGTGGCCAAGGCTGACACGCTAGTCCTGTACTTGGTAGCGATTGACCAGAGAGACTCACCCGAACGCACGGTGTGAGCGGTGGAAGTGGGCGCAGCCTGTGATCCCCCGATGCTCAGGCTTTGCCCTACATTAATCAGATTGGCGCTGCCTAGACCATTCCAAGACATCAATTGACTGATGGAAACCCCATATTTGTGGGCGATTGCCCAAAGGGTATCGCCAGCCTTCACTATGTGCTTTTGCGACTGCAACTGGAACGTGTTCTGAACTGTGTCGTCTGATTGCTGCTCAGCTTCCTTCCGGGCGGCTTCCTGACGCGCTTTTTCTTCTGCCGCCTTTCGGGCCTGTTCAGCTTGATATCGGTTGACTAACTCAACTTCGTCCAAACTTGGGCCACTCCGATAGGGGATTGCCCATGCTACCTTGGACGGGATAAGCAGGACTAATGCCAAGACAGCGAGCAAAAATAGCCCCCTCTTGGTCCTTTGCTTATAACCCAACCTATTCACCTCGCTTGAAAATGGGGCAAGCGCGTATGCCCAGACTTTTGCTGGTTGCATTGGCAATTTTGGCAAAAGCCATCTGTATATTTCCCGCGTGAGGCGAAACTATGCATGCAATTTGGGTTATCCCAAGGTACACGGCATGCCGTGTACCTACCTGGAGCGTTTGGCTATTCATAGACGTAGGTACACGGCATGCCGTGTACCTACCGGAGCGTTTTGGCTGTTTATAGATGTAGAGACACGGCATGCCGTGTCTCATAGTACTAACCTTTGAAAGTTGCTTCCAACACCTGATAGAAATCCAGGTTATTTTGGGTAGTCCGCAAATTCTTAAGCAGCTGATCCATGAACTCTGTCGAGTTCATCCCGCCAATCGCTCTACGCAGATTGAGCGAGGCATGCAGCTCTTCCTGACTGTAAAGCAGTTCCTCGCGGCGTGTACCAGAACGCAGAATATCGAAAGCCGGGAACAGCCGGCGCTCGGCGAGGCGCCGGTCCATATGCAGCTCCAGGTTACCGGTGCCTTTAAACTCCTCATAGATGACATCATCCATGCGGCTGCCGGTGTCAACCAGGGCGGTAGCCAGGATGGTCAGGCTGCCACCCTCCTCGATATTGCGCGCGGCTCCGAAAAAGCGCTTAGGCCTATGCAGCGCTGCCGGGTCCATGCCGCCACTGAGAGTGCGCCCTGAGGGAGCAACTACCAAGTTATTTGCTCTCGCCAGACGTGTGATACTATCGAGCAAGATGACCACATCCCGTTTGTGTTCGACCAGACGCTTGGCGCGTTCCAACACCATGTCAGCTACCCGAATGTGGTTCTCCGGCAGTTCATCAAAAGTTGAATAGACTACTTCGCTATCACCCGTGACTGAACGTTGCATATCGGTGACCTCTTCTGGACGTTCGTCTATTAGGAGCACGATCAAATGTGCTTCCGGATGATTAGTAGTGATGCTGTTTGCTATCTCCTTGAGCAGGCTAGTCTTGCCTGCCTTCGGCGGTGAAACCAGCAATCCGCGCTGCCCCTTGCCGACGGGAGCAATCATATCCATCAAACGAGTGCTTAACCCGGTCTGCCTGGCCTCCAACCTAATCCGCTCATCTGGATAGATGGGAGTGAGTGCTTCAAAGGCAATGCGATTAGTGGCAGTGCTGGGGGGAAACGCGTTAATAGATTCAACATGCAAAAGTGCGTAGAACTTCTCATTATCCTTGGGGTGTCTGACCTTGCCATACACCTGGTCGCCAGTCTTCATGTCAAAGCGGCGGATTTGCGACGGTGAGACATAGATATCTTCGGAGCTCGGCAGATAGTTAATGGGGCGCAAGAAGCCAAAGCCCTCAGACAATATCTCCAGAACGCCGTGAGCAAACAAGAAGCCGTCTTTCTCCGTCTCAGCTTTCAGGATCTCAAATATAAGCTCGCGCTTCTTTAAACGCGAATAGCCCTCGACCTTCAGCTCCTTGGCCAGGGCGTAGAGCTCCTGATTGGTCTTCTTCTCCAGTTGGGTCATGTCAAAATTCAATGGATCACTTCCTTGTCAGTTTAGGTTCGATCTAGGGATGCATATTTAGTAACACCCAAAAAACGTGCCGGGTGTAAGCACCAATGGTTTAGTGTCAGCAATAGCCACTCAAAGAGATGAAGCGCATCGTGAAATGGGAAATTACAAGGGGGATGACTGCGATTGTCTTGGAATAAGGCCGCTGGTCTAGCGGTATGGTAGGAAACAATGGCCTGTGGGCAATTCATGCGGGATTGGAGGTGCGGCACTGGGTGTGCGCCGCACCTACCATGGCAATATGTTCCTAAGGTTATTGTTGCCGTGTTATCAGGTCTTTAAGCATCGGTTTTCTCTCCGGCCTGTGAATGGCCTCAATGAAGCGGACTGTACCAGTTTTTGCACGCATCACGATAGTGTGGGTACGGGCTTGCTCTCCGTAGTATCTGACCCCTTTCAGCAAATCGCCGTCGGTTATGCCAGTAGCGGCAAAAATGACGTCGTCGCCTTTAACCAAGTCATTGTGGGAGAGCACCATACGCAGGTCGGTAACGCCCATAGCGTGGGCACGCTGCACTTCCTCGTCATTCTGAGGCCAAAGTCTCGCCTGCATTTCGCCTCCCAGGCACTTAAGAGCTGCGGCAGCGAGGACGCCTTCCGGTGCGCCCCCAATGCCAAGCAGCAAATCAACACCGCTATCGGGAATGGCGGTAGCAACGGCAGGCGCTACGTCACCGTCGGTAATTAGCTTAATGCGTGCCCCAGCATCACGGATCTGCTTAATAATGTCTGCGTGGCGCGGACGATCAAGCACGACAACAGTGAGGTCAGGAACCTGACGATTGGTTGCTTTGGCTATAGCTTGCAGATTGTATGCGATGGGAGCATCAATGTCAATATGTCCTGCTGCGGCAGGCCCCACCGCGATTTTATCCATGTACATATCCGGAGCGTGCAGCATACAGCCCTGTTCGGCGACCGCCAGGACGGCGATGCTGTTAGGTAGCCCTTTGGCCACCAGGTTGGTACCCTCCAAAGGATCTACAGCAATGTCGACTTGAGGGTTGTCTGAACAGCCCACCATTTCTCCGATATAGAGCATGGGGGCCTCGTCCATTTCACCCTCACCAATAACAACTCTGCCACAGATGCTTACCGACTCGAGCAAGGCCCGCATCGCATCAACGGCAGCTGCATCGGCGGCATCTTTCTGCCCCCGCCCCATCCAGCGGCCTGCAGCTAGCGCCGCTGCTTCGGTAACTCTCGCAAACTCCAGCGCCAATTCCCGTTCCATCAAAGTCACCTGCCTTAATTGTACTATATCAGTCAAACGCCCCGTAGAGACACGGCATGCCGTGTCTCTACCATAACATAATTAGGCACTACCCGTGGGGATACGGCACGCCGTGTCCTAACCTAAAACGACGCGCCGCTCTTGCGCCAATCGTCCAGGAAACGCTCGATGCCGAGGTCCGTCATCGGATGCTTGCTCATTTGCTCCAGCACCTTATACGGCACTGTCGCGATATGCGCCCCTACTTTAGCTGCCTGGATGACATGCTCCGGATGGCGTATGCTGGCCGCAATTACTTCGGTCTCCAGCCCATGGATGTCAAAGATATCTACGATATCCTGTACTACAGGCATCCCAGGGTTGCCGATGTCGTCCATGCGTCCGACGAACGGGCTGACGTAAGTAGCCCCTGCCCGCGCAGCCAGCAAAGCCTGGTTGGCAGAGAAGACTAGAGTCATGTTGGTCTTGATCTTTTGCTTGGATAGCTCATTCACTACTTCCAGGCCAGCCAAGCCCATGGGAACTTTGACTACTACATTTGCAGCCAGGGAAGCCAATTGTTTCGCTTCCTGAAGCATCTTTTCCGGTTCAAGGCTGATTACTTCTGCACTTACCGGACCGGGAACCATCTCGCAAATTTCCTGCACGGTGGGCAGGAACTGGCGCCCTTCTTTTGCGATTAGAGAAGGGTTGGTGGTAACACCGTCAATTACTCCGAGTTGCATAGCCTTACGAATCTCGTCCAGGTTTGCCGTGTCCAAAAAGAACTTCATTGTTGTTCATCCGCCTTTCGACAGTTTTCCCGGGAAATATTGCCCGAGTGTTATTCGCGCTCCACGATCATGCTGATGCCTTGGCCGCCACCGATACACAGCGTAGCTAGCCCGAGGCGGTTGTCACGTTTCTGCATTTCATAGAGCAGTGTAACCAAGATGCGGGCTCCACTTGCGCCAATTGGATGTCCAAGTGCGATTGCTCCGCCGTTCACATTGATTATCTCTCGCCTAAAGCCAAGTTCCTTGGCTACAGCTAGTGACTGAGCAGCAAAGGCTTCGTTAGCTTCTATCAATTCAATATCATCGATGGTGACTCCTGCTTTCTGAAGGGCTTTGCGTGTGGCAGGCACCGGGCCTAGCCCCATATAGGCGGGGTCGACGCCGCCGGACGCGTAGGACTTGATTACAGCCAGTGGTTTCAGGCCCAGCTCTTTAGCCTTGGCCTCTGACATGACCACTACTGCGGCAGCGCCGTCATTGATACCGGAAGCGTTGCCGGCGGTGACTGTGCCGTCTTTTTTGAAAGCCGGGCGCAGCTTAGCCAAAGCTTGCAGCGTTACACCAGTGCGCGGGTATTCATCGCGGTCTACCACGATTGGGTCGCCCTTGCGTTGCGGGATGCTGACAGGCACTATCTCCTCCGCGAACCTGTTTTCGGCCAGGGCCTGCTCGGCTTTGTTCTGGCTCCAGGTCGAGAACTCATCCTGTTCCTGTCGGGTAAGACTATATTTCTCTGCCAGGTTCTCAGCAGTGATACCCATATGTACATCTGTGAAGGCACACCATAGCCCGTCCCTAATCATGCTGTCTACCAGTTCCCCATGACCCATACGGTAACCGGTGCGGGCTTTATCCAACAGATAGGGAGCTAGGCTCATGTTTTCCGTGCCGCCAGCAACTATTACGTCAGCGTCACCGGCAATGATTGCTTGAGCAGCCAACGCCACAGCCTTTAGACCAGACCCACATACTTTATTGATGGTCATAGCTGGTTTCTCAGTCCCAAGACCTGCCCCGATGGATGCTTGACGCGCCGGGTTTTGGCCGAGGCCGGCCTGCAATATGCAGCCCATGATAACCTCATCAACCAGGTCAGGGCTGACATTAGCCCTGTTCAGGGCTTCTTTAATGACTATGCTACCGAGCGTGGGGGCTGATACAGTGGACAGGCTTCCTCCAAAGCTACCTATAGCGGTACGAGTAGCTGAGACGATTACGGCTCTATTCAACAGTCTCTACCTCCTATAATCAATTCTCTTCGTAACGGTTAGGAATACTTGCGGGGTACTATACTGCGGCAATCTCCGGAGCAACGATGAACTCGGCAGCAGTTGCCGCCCTCACATCTTCGACCGTTGTACCCGGGGCCAGTTCGGTCAATACTAGCCCTTCCGGGCGAACTTCCAACACACACATATCTGTAACTATCAAATCTACCTGACCTTTGGCGGTAAGAGGCAGGCTGCAACGTTTGAGGATTTTGTGCCGACCTTTGTTAGTGTGCTCCATAGCGATTATCACTCGCTTGGCTCCTACCGTTAAATCCATAGCGCCACCCATGCCGGGCACCAGCTTGCCGGGGATCATCCAGTTAGCCAGATTGCCTTCCTGGTCAACCTCAAGGGCCCCGAGTACGGTCACGTCTACATGCCCACCGCGAATGAGGGCAAAGGACATACAGCTATCAAAGCAAGCTCCTCCAGGGATAATGCTCACTGGCTGGGCTCCCGCATTGGTGATATCAGGATCTTCCTGCCCAGGCATTGGTGCCGGCCCTAAACCCACAAAACCGTTCTCCGACTGGAACAGGACGTTGACTCCAGCTGGTAGATGGTTAGCCACCATAGTAGGCAGACCAATCCCTAAGTTAACTACATCCCCATCCTTCAGTTCTTTGGCAACCCGCTGAACGATCCACTCACGCCTGTTATCCCTGTTCTCCATGGCGGGTGCCTCCTTTAACAATCATATCTACCAAAAGGCCTGGGGTCGCAACCTCATCCGGGTCCAAGGCCCCCACCGGGACTATCTCGTCCACTTCTGCAATCACTAAATCAGCTGCCATCGCCATAAGTGGGTTGAAGTTGCGGGCTGAACGGCGATAGACCAGATTGCCTTCCTCATCCGCCTTCTGCGCCTTGATCAGGGCCACATCTGCCCTGATCGGCAACTCGAGTAAGAAATCCTGGCCGTTGACGGTAATCACCTGCTTACCCTCGGCCACCACTGTACCAATACCAGTAGGGGTTAGGAAACCGCCCAAACCCGAACCACCGGCACGCACCTGCTCAGCTAGCGTACCCTGAGGGGTAAGTACCACCTCTAGCTCGCCGCTGTTCATCTGCCTGCCGGTCTCAGGATTAGTTCCTACATGGGAGGCAATCACCTTGCGGCACCGCCCCTCCACCACCAGGCGCCCGATACCCTTATCCGGGAAACCGGTATCGTTGCCAATCACGGTGAGATCGAGTGTCTCTGCTTGCAGCAGCCCGTCGATCAGAGTTTCCGGTGTTCCGACTGCCAGGAAACCACCGATCATCACGCTCATACCGCTCTTGACCCTCTCCAATGCTTCTACCACACTAACCTGTTTTCCCATGCTACACCTCCGTCTTCTTATATTCCATTGATCATCCACGTTGACCGTCAATGCTTGTTCGTCGCGCCCATCGTCGTAGGGGCGAGGCGCTGACTCGCCCACCCTGTAGGGGACGGATCCTATCCGTCCCACCATATCCCGGCCTGTTACCTCCGTTGTATCCCCAATATCGCCCTCGCCTCATCCGGCGTGGCAATCTCTCTTCCCAACTCCTTGGCAATCCTGACAACCCGCTCAACCAATTGTGCATTGCTCTCGGCCCTTACACCCCGGCTATAGTACAAATTGTCCTCAAAACCTACCCGGACATGTCCGCCCAGGATAATGCCCATGGTAGCTAAGGGCAACTCTGCCCTCCCGATACCAGCAACGGTCCAGGTGGAGCCAGCTGGAATGCTTTCTACCAAATGTAGCAGGTTCTTCGGTGTCCCACCGATGCCACCCGGCACACCCATAACAAAATCGAAGTGGAGTGGTGGAGTAAGCAACCCTGCCTTGACCAGGCGTAGGGCGTTATCGATCATGCCTGCTTCAAAGACTTCGATTTCCGGCCTGACCCCATGCTGCTTAATGGCCTCGGCAATGCTGCGCATATATGTAGGGGAGTTGAAGAATACATCGTCCCCAAAGTTAACTGTGCCGGCCGTAAGCGTTGCCATCTCAGGGCTAAGCTCCAGTGGCTGCATGCGTTCCTCAACTGTCATCCAGACTGCACCGCCAGTGGACACCTGAATGATTATGTCGCAGCGTTCCTTGATCAGTCTAATGGCCTCAGCAAATACCTCTTTGCTTTGGGTTGGGTTGCCGTGCTCATCCCTGACATGCAGATGCGCAATGGATGCGCCTGCCTGCCAGCACTCATAGGCAGCATCCGCTATCTCCTGGGGGGTAACCGGCAGGTTTGGATTGTCAGCCTTAGTGACCTCTGCCCCAACCAGGGCAGCCGTGATAATCAGCTTATCCATCGTTACTCTCCCCGCGACGCTCTCTGTTTGTCCTGCGGTACCACACAAGTGCCGCTAGCCCGCACGACCAGGATTGGAGGTGCAACTACCTCAGCAGCCGACGGGTTAGCGGGGTCACGCAGTGACTGGATGACCTTATAGGCAGCGAACTCCATCCTGCGCGATGTATTACCCACCTTCGTAATCTCACCATGCGCTTCGATATAGTCCCCGGCAAAAACCGGGGCCTTAAACTCAACCATGTCATACGCGACAAACAGCCCTTCGTCACCGTCGTGCCGTATCAGCAGTTCTGTCGCCACATCTCCAAACAACCCTAGTATCCGCGCGCCGTCTACCAGTTCACCGCCATAGTGCGCATCATGCTGGCTCATCCTGAGCCTGATCATCACTTTCTCCAACCGATTCTACCTCCCTTGTCTTGTCCTCTCCGTTAATAAGCTATATGCCAAGCCCCAAACCGGTTACAACCTAACTCGCTCTGCTACGCGCTTCAATGGCACGAAAAATGCCGACGGTAAAACCGCCGGCCTGTAATGGCCTTATGTAGATATTTGACAAGATACACCAATTGTCCTTCAAAAATCAGCTGACCAAAGCCTTAGGGCCAAGGATATCTTGCACCCTATCCCGGAGCATTTCGATGTCGAACGGCTTGCTCACCTTATCGCTGATGCCAAGCTTCTCTGCCTGGCGGACCAGGTCTAGTTCGCCGTAGGCCGTCATGATGATGACGGGAATGTCCTGGTTCCTCTCACGCACGCTACGCAGGGTCTCTAAACCATCCATGACCGGCATCTTCATGTCGAGCAGGATTACGTCTACGTCTGGTGACTCATTGAAAAGGTTGACCGCTTCTTGACCATTCTTAGCCTGGACAGGCTGCCAGCCCACGCTGTTAAAGTACTCCGCCAAAAGTCGACGGATACCTGTCTGGTCGTCAACGATCATGACTTTCAGGTTCTGCACGAGGTCAGACCCTCCTTGAAAAGCCAAATTTGAGTGACAAATTGGTAAACTTTTCACAGGAATATTCTACAACATAATATCATGTTCCTGCTAATTTTCAAGAGTATTTCAATATATTGTGGTATATCCTTCAGACACTGCTATACCTAGGGTTGTCGCGCAGTGTCGGATGCTGTAAAAATGGCACAAAAAAACAGAGACCCCGGAAGGGGTCTCTGTTCTTTACCTGTGAAGGATTTACTTCACGGTGATGGTCACGTAGTCAACAGCTGCATCTACCCAAACAACTTCCATGCCGAGGTTCTCAGCAACGAAGCGGGTCGGTACGAAGGTGCGGCCGGACTTGATAACAGCAGCGACGTCCATGGTAACAGCTGTGCCGTTAACTGTGGCGGTCTTGGAACCGATCTTCACCAGAACGGTGTTGCCGTTGAAGGTGTAGGTAGCGGTTTCAGTAGCCTGATCCCAGTCACACACTGCGCCGAGAGCTTCGAGCGCGCGGAGCGGAACCATGAACTTGCCACTCTGGTAGAACGGAGCTACCATTGTGTTGTCAGACTGCTCGCCGTTTAGAGCGTAGCCAGCCTTGCCGAGGGAGAGCTTCATAGCAGCAGTCGCTACAGGAGCGCTGGTGCTGTTAATGGTGACAGCCTGCTCAACAACGTTGTAGTTGTTGTCGACTGCGATAACGTTAATCACGTTCTCACCGTTCTTGAGGTTGACAACATGCTTAACTTCAGCGCGCGGGATGATGTTGATCTCAACCCCATTAACCATCAAGCGAGCAACGCGGACGTTGTCGGTAATGGTGATAGTGGCAGTCTGAGTGTCAACAGTAGCCGGAGCGGTAACAACCGGAGCAACTGTGTCAACTACTGCAGCTACAGAAGCAGCAACTACGCGAGCAGCCTCTTCAGTCTTGGCTTCGAAGGAAACCGCGCCGGTAGTAGCGTAGACAACCTGTCCCTGGTCATTGGTCTTACCTAGCAGTGTGCCGGCAGCAACGGTACCGACGTAGACTTCTTTACCGACAATCGGATTACCATTGGCGTCAGCGTAGGTAAGAGTGAGGTTGTTAGCCTGACCAATTACTACTTCGCTCGGGTTGCTAGTGATCTTGGCCGGTTCAACGAGGAACTGACCGTCGACAGCCTGCCCGTAAACAGTCAAGGTAACGGCAATCGGCTTCTCAGCAGCCTTTGCAGCGGCTTCGTCAGCAGTCCACGTTGCCGCAGCAGCAGATGGAACTGCTTTTACGTTCACAGTATACTGTTCTGCGCCAAGCAGAGTCTTGCCGGAAATGCCACCGTTGATGTCTGTTACGGTGGTAGCTACATAGTTGTCAACCAAAGTGACGTTACTCTTGATTACACTACCATCAAACGGATTAACAATGCGGAAGGTAATCTTATTGGTGAAGTCACGAGTGAGCTTTGCATTCTCGATTACTTCCAACTTAGCAGCTTTGACTTCGAGAACAAGGTCGCCACGCTTGGTGCCATTGGCATTCTTTGCGCGGAGAGTGATGTTCTTCAGAACGGTTGGAGTAATAGTGGTCTTAATGGCGTCATATGTGCCATCTTTATTGGTGTCTACAGGAGTGAAGTTCTGTGGAGCAGCTGCTGCATCACCAACCTGCATCTCGAGCAGAGCAGGAATAAACGCAGCACCGTTCTCGGTTACAACCAACTGAACCTCAGTAGCCTTGCCGAGCAGAAGACCGGGAGTACCGGTGGTCAAGCTGTAGACATCATCGCCCAGGACATTGATGTTGAAGCTGGCCTTGAGCTGGGTCTTAGCTGCATCACTGTATACATTAGCAACCACAGTACCAGGAGTGGGGTACTTAACCGCAGAGAAGGTGTAGGTACCATTCTGGATATTGTTAGTTGCGGGGGTAACGTCGGTCTGACCAGTCAACGTAATGGTGGCGTTGTTGATCAAGTTACCCTTTTCGTCCTTCACAACCACTGTGATGTCCTTAGCAGTATTGACAGCCATCTCGGTGGTATTGATGCTGATATCCCAACCAGTGATGGTCATGGTGAAGGTCTGGTCCCAAACGAGAACAGCGCCCTCATAAGCCTGAACGCGGATGGTCTTGGTGCCAAGGGCAGTTGCGGTCAGGTGAACATCGGTTGTCTCGTCCCATGAAGTGGCGACATCGTCAACTAGACCGGCAACGCGCTGGTCAAGAGCGACCTTGCCATCAACGCTAACGACGTACTTCGGAGCGAAAGTGAGATCTTTTCCGCTAGCGTTGTAGCGAATGAGCTCAATGTTACTAGAGGCGAATCTCAAATCCTTAGAGCCAATAGGCATTTCGTTCAGATTTGAACCATTGACCAGGTTATAGGTTGCAGGGTTTACTACCTCGATGGTAGCGGTGGTGGCGTAGTTAGTTCCTACCTTTGCCTTAACGGTATAGGTACCGGCGGCAGAAGGAGTCCATGCTTGGTTGGTCATCTTAACATAGCCGGAAGCGTTTAGGGCTTGACCAGCGGTAACGGTATGGATCTTAACATCCGAAGAGTCAAAGATCTCGATTACAACGGTACCACTGGCTGGGCCACCAGTTACTTCATAAGTGAAGTTGGTGGGAGCAACCGTATGAGCAACGTTAGTATTTGGGGTAACCGCCAAGGTAAAGCCCAAAGAAGCAACTTTACCAGTTGTATGCTGAACACCGTTGACATTTAGTTTCAAAGTGCCAGCTTTGGCGTAAGTTACATAGTTGCCGAACCAGCCATTGCTGTCTGTAGTTGCGGTAAGCAACGTGGAGACAACGCCAGCATTGTCGGTCAGGGTAAGGGTTACAACAGCACCGGAAACCACTTTGCCAGTGCTATCCTTGACGATGCCACTAACAGTGGTAGGAATCTGGTCAGCACTGTAAGTGTATTCCAGAGAGTTGGTCAACTCAACAGAGTACTTGACGGGCAAGGTAGCTGTAGACAATGCCGCACCCGCCGTGGTCGTTGCTGTCACTGTCAAGTTCTGTGCGGCCAAGTTAGTCGGCACATAGACAGTGAAGCTGCCGTTCGCGAAAGTACGGGTGTCAAGAACGGTACCACCTGCAGTGGTTACGACGACGTCAATACCGGTTGGGTACAGAGCGCCTGTGGTACCATCGATAACGGTGCCACTAACTGTCTGCAATCCCAGGGCGGAACCGCTGGACGTAACAGCTGTTGTGTTAAGGATCATGGTGTCACCGGCTGCAGCAAACGCTACGCCAGCAAACATGCTAAGCACCATGGCCATGGTCGCAACTAGTGCGAATAGCTTACGCATTAATGTTTCCCTCCTAATGTTTAGAGTTTAGAGCCTAGATGAATAAGTCCTAAGAGTTACGGACAACCAATGGAGAACTTGGTATCCCTGGTCGGGCACACCTCCCTGTGGTTTATTCGCCATTGGTACGAGCTCCACACCAATGGCTGGCGGGGTAGGGCTCGCACTAACTGCCTTAAAAACCATTCATAAGATGTCTTATGCTGTTTTCAAGGAGCTAGATAGCGAGGCTCAGCTGCTGAGCCTACCTTACGATACTGAGTATACGCCTGCACGAATTCCCAGACAATTAATCGTCACAATCTGTAAAGTAGCTGTAACATTTTGTCCAGGTATTTGTGCAGAGTGTCCCTCTGCTTAATAGACGTGTGCTAAATGGCAGAGGTTGCGGGTTGTAACGATACTGTAATATGTAAGGAGGCCACGCCCAGGACCGCGCTTGACTATATTAGGCGAAGAGGGGGTGGAATCCTGCTTGTTGGGCCTCAACCACTTCGGGTACATGTTTCCTAATGATCCAACAGTGTAAGAACTGACCATGCGATGAGGATGTTGGAGAGGCACGGAGGATGGTAGGCGTACCGTTGGGCCGCCTCCTACACCGTTTGGCAGCCCTACAGGCTGTGGCCAGTTATTAGGATAAAAAATGGCGGGCC
>JAWLDB010000004.1:0-50781 GCA_041686915.1 Bacillota bacterium | reverse complement strand
CGCCGAAGAGCTGCAGCTCAGTCAGCCACAGATTTACTTTGGTGAACTGACCAACAACTACGCGATTGTTAACACGAAGACGCCAGAATTTGACTACCCGCAGGGTAGCGAAGCCAACGCCACGACAGTTTACCAAGGTACCGATGGCCTCAAACTCAACCTGTTCAACAAGTTGATGTTTGCTTTAAGGCTGCGCACTGCTAACCTGTTCCTGGCAGACAGCATCACCCCGGAGAGCCGTGTGCTCATTCACCGGAACATTATGGATCGCGTGCGTACAATCGCTCCCTTCTTGACTTACGAGAACGACCCCTATGCGGTGATTGCCGATGGCCAGGTCTACTGGATTATCGATGCATACACTACTTCCAGCTGGTTCCCGTACTCAGAACCGCTGGGCACCAACGGTACCAACTACATTCGCAACTCGGTGAAGGTGGTCGTCGACGCGTATAACGGGACGGTCAACTTCTATCAGGTGGATATGGAAGATCCGATTGCCAATACCCTCGGCAAGATTTTCCCTGACCTGCTGAAACCGCTCAAGCAAATGCCTGAGAACCTGCAGAACCACTTGAGGTATCCTGAACAGTTCTTGCTCACCCAGGCAAATGTGTTGAATGTCTACCACATGGAGGATCCGACTCTCTTCTATAACAAAGAAGATCTCTGGAGACTTCCGCAGGAGAAGTTCCAAAACAACGTCCAGACAGTCATGCCCTATTACATGGTCATGAGCCTGCCAGGTGAGCCAGAAGGTTCCGAGGAGTTTGTGCTAGTACTGCCACTCACTCCTGCCGGCACAGCCGAGAACCCTAAGCACAACATGATTGCATGGATGGCTGCTCGCAACGATGCCGAAAACTATGGAGAGATCGCTCTCTACCGTTTTCCTAAGGAGACGGTTATACAAGGTCCGATGCAGATCGAGGCCCGTATAGACCAGGACACCGATATATCGTCCAGTATGACGCTTTGGAACCAGAGTGGGTCGCAAGTGGTGCGGGGTAACCTGTTGGTTATCCCGGTAGGCGATACCATCATGTATGTAGAGCCCGTATACATCCTCGCTTCCAATAACAGCTTGCCGGAGCTGAAGCGAGTGATTGTGGCCACCAAGGATGCTGTCGCTATGCGCCCGACACTGGGCGAGGCTATCGCAGCTGTGTTGGGCAGGCCAACCACGCCTACTCAGCCGGGTCAGCCGGGTGAGCCACCGGCCGGTGACGAAACGCTCAAAGACCTGGCGAACAGAATCAGCCAGACCTATCAGTCAGCGCTGCAGGCGCAGCAAAACGGCGATTGGGCGGAGTATGGGCGACTGCTCGAACAACTTGAGCAGTTGATCAGTAATCTGCAGCAAAGGTCAGATACACCGTAAGCCACATAAAAGGAACCCTGGCAGGAGATGCCAGGGTTCCTTTTTATGTTTGCTACTCTCTTGAGTTCAGGCGAGACTGCAGCGCAGCAGCCAGGCTGCTTCCTGCTTGTGACGCAAGGTGGCGCTACCCATTTGTCTAACCCGTTTGAAGCCCAGTGGACTCAGGACGCACTCCGGCCCGTTCGGATAAGGCGTCTCCACCCCGCTGATTACCGACACCGCTTCATAGCCGCGCCCTTTGAGTTCGTTTAATAGGCGCCCTACCAAGCTGGCTCGGTAGTCCCGATCCAATCCCCATTCAATCGGGCTGTAGAGGCAGGTGATAAACGCCCGGTTATCATGCTTCTCGCCAATTGCATACGGTATCGCTGTTTCGGGCAGCACTTCAACAAACCCGGCAGGTCTGCCCCCAGCGTAACCGATCAAACCGGCAAACTGGTTTGCTTTTGGGTACTTCTGCAACCAGCTTGTCTTTTGCTCTACATCGGCACAGCCCAGCGATGGGATGCAGATCCTAAAGGCCTTGCCTGCAGTGCCAGGGATCAGTGGTTCCACTTGCTCAACCTCTCCTGCCGGCATCGGCTGATAGTGCTGTTGTCCAGGAATGGGGCCTCTTCTACGGTAACTTTCCGCAATCTGTTCAGGCTTCCCCGGATAGACCAGCTGGAAGTCGTCTATCACAATGGTGCCGGGGAAAAACAAACTATACTGCTCACAGAGGTCTGGTCGGTCACTGATGTCTACAGCCCGGTATGGCAGCTCCAGGAGCTCAGCTGCCAGCCTGGCTTGCTCTCCCATATAGGCCCCCGGGCATTGCTGCCCAAAATAGAGGTACAACAGTTCTTTAGCCATGCTCTCCTCCCCCACTTTCCGGTGAAAACTTCCAAGTATATTCTAATCGAACATACGTGCGAATGACAAGTGAAAACCCCGCCGAAGGGCGGGGTAATAGATAACCTATGCGGTTGCTTCTCCCATGCCTTGCTGTCTGTCCCTAGCTTCCAAGCGGCTGATCCAGAGGAAGCACAGGCTGCCGGAAAAGCGGAAGGCAGCAGCAACGATGAACGCCCAGCGAAACCCGAGCAGCCGGAGCAGCGTAACACCTGTCAGCGGTGCAAAGATTGTGGCAGTATTGACGATGGTCGTATAGTACGCGATGTAAGTAGTGCGGCGCTCGTCAGGAGTTACTTCCAGCAACGCATTAAACAAAGCCAGGTTTACGCCGGAAAAGATGGCACCGGTAATCAGGTTGAAAAACGCTACAGTCAACAGGCTCTTGGAGAAGGCATAGGCCAACGGAACGATGAAGATACCCACGGTTGAGGCGAACAATGTCTTGAAAGTTCCGTGCTTGTTCATGTACCTGGCCCAGAAACCATAACCTACCAGAGAGCCGCCGGTATTTGTCAGGCTAAGGATACTTACCCACATATTGTTTGCACCGAGCTCTTTAATCTGGTAGAGCGAAAAAAGCGGCCATGGGATCTGCCATGCAAAGTAAAAGAAGATGGATGCTGCTGTGTAGCGAACAAACCTATGCGCCTTCCACATTTCGCGCAGGTCAGTTACCAGAGAGCTAAAGAAACCCCGCCAGAATCCCCGATTATCGGCCGACTTTTGTTCAATAGGGGCATCTTCTTCTATTCTGCTAAACACCCAGATTTCGCAGAGTGCCAAGAGAAAGGCGCAAGTGAACATGATTTGGTACCCAATCGGGAAGGACATCATGTCCAAGGCCCGGCCAGCCACCAGCACCATAGCGGTGCCAGCGATGTTCATCGCCCGGCTGCGTGTCGCAAAGGCATCAGCCCGCTTCTCCTGTGGGACTATCTTGCCAATGAACCCCTGCCAGGCCACGTTGCTTATGGCTCCCGGCAGGTTCATCAAGGCCACCAGACCAACCAGGAGAGTCGCTCGCAGGTCATTTGAGAAGAGAGGAATCATGGCCATCACCAGCCAGAACAGGCGATGTGCCAGGAAAAACGCCGCAGTTACCCGTTTCTTCTGGGGCTGAGCGTCCACAAACTTGCCGCCAGGGATCATGGCTAGCAAGCTGATGATGGCTGGAGCCGAGGAGAGCATCGCCACTTGAAAATCGGTTGCCTGCAGTTTGAGGGCATAGATGGCTGTAAAAGGACCTACCATGTTCATAGCCATCATGTTGAGAATTCCGTGCATTGTGTTCAAGCGGATGTTACGGTCCAACCGGCTGCCGCCTGGGTTACCTTTTAGGTCTCCCAGGTGAGCCTGGATAGTAGCTCGTGCTCTGTCAAACATGGAAGATTACCTCCCGTACATTGGTGACTCAGATAACTTCGCCGCCGCCATATTTACTCCTGTCGGTTGCGCAGCAAAATTTTCGAACTTCAAAATTCTTTCCCTATCCCTATATTTTGGTCCGACGTCCCCTCGTATCCTTACATCAGGCCGGGAAGGATTTGTCTCCATCGAGGCGAATTTGACTGAGTCGAAAGGAATGAGCTATGTGCATGTTGATCGATCAAACCAAATCAGAGGTACCTTACTCGTGCTGCTCTCTGCCATCGGATATGGCACGGAAGCCATCTTCGTCAAGTTCATTTTCCGCCAAGGCTTTACTCCCGTTCAGCTGACAGTATGGCGTTTTCTGCTGGCTGGCCTGGTACTGTTGCCAATCTTTCTGCGCGAAATCCGCCGCCGGCAGATAACCAGGCGCCAGCATCTTGCTATGTTCGTGGTTGGCGCCTTCTTCAACGCCGGGGTTGTCTATTTGCTGATGCAGGCTCTTAACCTGGCTTCTGCCCCTCTTGTCATCCTCTGTTTGTACGTCTACCCTATTATCGTGAGTATCTTAGGCATCCCGTTGCTTGGCGAACGGATGTCACCCGGTAAAGCGCTAGGATTGGTATTGTCATTGGCCGGGGTAGCTCTGGTGGCCTGGCAACCTGGTTCCTTTGCCCTCCCCCAAGGAATTGGCTTTGCTTTTGGTGCTGCCGTACTGAATGCAGGCTCCATCTTGACTGTCAAACGCTACTTGAACGATGTACCGCCTGCGGCCAGTTCTTCGGGGATTCTGCTCTGGAGCATGAGCACCTATCTCTTGCTGGCTGGTTCGTATGTAGCCATGTCGCCAGGATCATCGTCGCTATGGCTACTGCTAATCGGTCTGGTTTTGATCGCGACCATCATGCCGTTTTGGGCCATATACGCGGGCTTAGGACTAATTGAAGCAACGCAAGTTGGCATCATCAGCACCAGCGAACCGGTGGTAACAGCCATTTTGGCAGGCATCTTGTTAGGGGAGCGACTGACGGGCTTGCAGTTTGTGGGGGCAGCGCTGATAGTTGGCGCGGTTATACTGATCAACCGCGCATCGGCCGGGTTAGCGATAGGAGCGGAACACGCTCCGCCCGACCCACGGAAGAGCCCAACATAACCGGCCTTATCTATCCTTGTGGGGAACTGAGTTCAACTCAGCCCATCAGGGCACAATGAGATTCTGCCCCACGTGTTCCAGACATTGCTGCGATGTTCGGGCAGAACATGTTGCCCCTACGTCAAACCAGGAGTAAGTCGTCTGAGAGGAAGGATAGCATGTATCACATCAGCATAGAGAATAACCCCGATAAGCGTGAAGCAGATATTATCGAACAGGGTATTATCAGGTTCAACGTCGCCAATTGCGGAATGACCTGGCAGCCATTAGCCGTCTTCTTGCGGGATGACGAGGGCAAAATAGTTGGAGGTATCACGGGTCATACCGAGTGGGGTTGGCTGCATTGCGGAATGTTCTGGCTGCCTGACGAACTGCGCGGGCAGGGCTGGGGCAGCAGGCTGCTGCAGGTAGCTGAAGATGAGGCCAAGAAGCGCGGGTGTAAGCACGCACACCTTGATACGTTTGGCTTTCAGGCACGTGGCTTCTACGAGAAGCATGGCTATAGGGTTTTCGGGGTGTTGGAAGATTATCCTGGCGACTACCATCGCTATTACATGCGGAAAGATTTGTAGAGGCATCCAAGTTTGGGCAGAACATGTTCTGCCCCTACGACTACGATAGGAAATGTCCGATCCATTGTCTTCGGTGGCTTACTCGGGTGCTTGGCTGGGAAGACTATGCCGGAGGGGGTTTGAACATGCAACCAAGAAAAATTCGTGATGGGATACACCTGATGGGGGCTATTGACTGGGACCGGCGGCTGTTTGATGCGCTAATTCCGTTACCCGATGGCACCAGCTACAATGCTTATCTGGTAAAAGGCAGTGAGAAGACGGCTCTACTGGACACAGTTGATCCCAGCGTGAGTAAGGTGCTGCTTGCGCAGCTTGAAGATGTGCAGAGGATCGACTACATAATTTCACACCACGCTGAGCAAGACCATTCCGGATCCATCGGGTTGGTACTGGATAGGTTTCCTGATGCCAAGGTAATCGCTACGCCGAAAGGCAAGACGTATCTAATTGACCTGTTGCATCTACCAGAGGATGTCTTCATCACAGTTGATGACGGTGAATCGATTTCGCTTGGCGACCGCAAGCTCAAGTTCATCCATACTCCTTGGGTACACTGGCCAGAGACGATGGTCACCTATCTGCCGGAAGAGCGTATACTGTTCACCTGCGACTTCCTGGGCTCACACTATGCTACAAGCGAGATGTATACCGGCAACAGGCCGGAGGTTCGGGTGGCAGCCAAACGCTATTTTGCGGAGATTATGATGCCCTTCCGTACAACCATCAAGAAGAACCTGCAGAAGATTGAGGACTTGCCCTTTGAGATGATTGCCCCAAGCCACGGGCCAATTCACGACCAGCCTCGTCACATCCTGAGCGCTTATCATGAATGGTCGTCAGATCAGCCGCATAACCTGGCCATTATCCCCTACGCCACGATGCATGGCAGTACCGGTGAGATGGTTGAGCGGTTGGTCAATGCGCTCGTGCAACAGGGTGTAAAAGTAGAGCCCTTTAACATGGCGGTCACTGACATAGGCGATCTGGCGATGGCGTTGGTGGATGCGGCAACAATCGTAATCGGCACGTCCACCGTATTGACCGGCGCGCACCCAAACATTGTGTACGCAGCTTATTTAGCCAATGCCCTGCGCCCCAAGGCCAGGTTTGCATCCTTAATTGGCTCTTACAACTGGGCCACCAAAGTTGTAGACCAGATTACCGGACTGATACCCAACTTGAAGGTAGAGGTATTGGAGCCAGTGCTATGTAAAGGCATGCCGCGTGAGGATGACCTGCTAGCGGTCGACCAGCTGGCAGCGAGTATTGCCGATAAGCACCGCGAACTGAAATTACTATAGAGTAGAAAAGCAAACGCCCCCGGCAGGGGGCGTTTCTCTAATACATGGCAGGGAAATGCACTCTAAAGGTAGTGCCTCGCTCCGAACTGTCAAAGTCAATCCGTGCCTTATGGCGAGCTGCAATGCTGTAACAGACCGGTAGGCCGAGACCTGTTCCCGTATCTTTGGTAGTGAAGAATGGATTGCCTATTTTGTCCTTGATGGCATCTGGTATACCGCTGCCTTCGTCTCTGATTGAGAGAACAACTTCGCTCTCATCCATTGTTGTGGTAATAGTCAGGGTACCATTGCCTGGCATCGCATCGTAACCGTTGCGCACCAGGTTAAGAATTAGCTGCCGGATCTCCTTTTCATCCAGCATAATAGCTGGTAGTGGTCCCAGATCAAGTTTCAATTGATTGCCATGTACCATTGCATCGGCCTCAATCAGAGGAGAGAGAGCACGCACAACATCATTTAGGTCCTGTGAACGCAGATCAACCGCCTTGACAGACCCTAGCGAGAGAAACTCGCTGATGATGGCATTGCAGCGGTCCAGCTCATCGATCATCAGGTTGAAATATTCTTTGTATCCGGCGAGCTCCGACTTCTGCCCCATCAGTTGCAGAAAACCTCTTACCGTTGTCATCGGGTTGCGTACCTCGTGGCTGATGCCTGCGGCCATCTCGCCCACCAAGTTGAGTCTGTCAAGCCTGGCCAACTCCTGCTCCATCTGCTTGCGCCCGGTGATGTCGCGACAAATGGATGTAGCTCCTATAATTTTGCCACTGGGGTCAAACAGTGGCGAGATAGTTAGTGTCACGTTGACGGTTGCCCCGTCTTTGTGCAGGTTAATGGCTTCGAAATGATTGACATGTTCTCCTTGCAGGAGTTGTTGCCAGATTTGGTCTTGTTGGTTTGATGCGGGATGAATGATCATGCCGATTGGCTTTCCACAGGCCTCTGCTGAAGTATATCCAAACATTCTCTCTGCTGCTGGATTCCAACTGGTGATGTGGCTCTCTAAATCGGTGCTAACTATCGCATCATCTGATGAAGATACAATGGCGGCCAAACGTTGGATCTCTTGATTTGCTTTTCGTTCGGCTGTGATGTCCTCCAGCATACAAAGCAAAAACTGAGGCACGCCAGCCGCATCGCGGACCACCGAGATGACGGATCTACCCCATACTACGTTACCGCTGGCAGAGACCATGCGCTTCTCAGCACGGCAAATATCCTCCGGGCCGCTTAGTGCTTTATGTAAAAGTTGTTGGCAATATTCCCTATCTGCCTCGTACGTCAGGTCTAACATATGCTTGCCCTTGATTTCCTCTACTGACATGCCGAGTACTCGTGTGAGCGCTGGATTGGCATCAGAGATAATGCCATCTGGTGTAATAGTGCACATGCCAATTGGCGCCCAGGCGAACACGTTGTGCAAACGCTGCTCACTCTCGCGCAGCGCCATCTCCGCACGCTTCCTTTCGGTATAGTCAAGGACCATACTCAAGATGATCTGCTCACCATCAAGCTCGGTGAGGCGCGCTGAGCCTAAGCCATATCGGATCTCTCCGGAGCTTGTTCTGAGGGTCATCTCGACATCGCTAACGGCGCCCTCTTTGAGCAGCTCTTCTACGACCGATTGTCTATGTTCTTGGCTGATCCATAGCCCTAGCTCTGGCGCACGGCGGCCAACCACTTGCTCCTGCCTGTAGCCGAGGGTGCGTAGAAACGCCTCGTTAACTGACAGGTAGCGCCCATCCAGCGAGGAGAGAGCAATCATATGAGGGTTGTCGTGGAGCAATGAGTGAAATCGACGAGCTATCGAACGAAGCTTTTCGTCGTCTTCGCGATGCTCAGTGACATCGCGCATCACTACGTAGATTTCGCCTTTAGGCAGACAGTGACTGGCAGTCCATGCGACCCAGCGGTAGTGTCCCTCCTTATGCCTAACTCTTATGTCGGGCAACGATTCCGGACACTGACCTCGCACCAACCCTTCTATCTTCGCCACCACAATCGCCTGATCATCAGGGTGAACGAAGTCAACGGCGGTACTACCAGTTATCTCCGGTCTACTGTATCCCAAGACTGCCTCAAAAGCATTGTTCACTTCCAGGTAGCGACCGCCAACGCTGATTATGGCTAACATATCTGCAGCGCCCATAAAAAAGCGTCTGAAGTGGTCATCCATGGTTGGCAATAGCTCGTCTATCCCCCGCTGTTCTCTGCTCCCTACCATTGGCATCCCCCTTCGCACCGACATGCATCTTATGGTCTAATTATTCATGCAAATGCAGCTTTCCTCTCTTTCTATCGGAGAAATATTGCTCGCACGAAAAAACCCCGGAATAAACCGGGGTTGGTTCTTTCCTACATTTGTTGAAACCTGACATCAAACCGCGTTCCCCAGGGGCCGGAGTGAGGGACTATGATAGCGTTGTGCCGCCTGGCAATGCTGAAGCAGATCGACAGGCCAAGTCCGGTTCCATTCTCTTTGGTCGAAAAGAAAGGCGTAGCCAACTTTTCCATGACCTGTTCAGGAATGCCGGAGCCCTGGTCCTCCACTGAAAGCACGACCTCGTTGCCTTCCCGGTAGGTGGCAATCGTTAGTTCACCACCACTTGACATGGCTTCCATGCCATTGCGCACCAGATTAAGCACCAGCTGGCGAATCTCCTTCTGGTCGAGTAGCAGCTTAGGAAGGTCAGGGGTCAATCGCAACTTGATCCCCTTGCCCTGTAGCATAGCATCAGCGTGTAGCAGCGGATGTAACGTGTCGATGATATCGTTCAAGCCAGCCAATCTCATCTCCGTAGCCTTGTTCCTACCAAGCGATAAGAACTCAGTGATGATCTCGTTCATTCTGTCCAGCTCGCTGATCATTAAGTCGAGCTGCGGCTTGAAGCGAACCATGTCATCCTTGAAACCCAGCATCTGCAGATACCCACGTACAGTTGTCATCGGGTTGCGTACCTCGTGGCTGATGCTGGCTGCCATCTCTGCTACCAGATCGAGACGATCCAGACGGGTAATCTCCCGTTCCAGGGCTTTTTGCCTGGTTATGTCACGCGCGATGGACGAGAAGCTAACGACTTCTCCCTTGTCGTTCTTGATTGGGGAAACGCTGAACCTTACGTCTATCAGCCTACCATCCCTAGTCAGACGTTTCGTTTCCAGGTCCCTGATGACGCTTCCTTCGAGCAGTTTTTCAACTCCTAGTCTATACTCTTCCCGCTTGTCTTCTGGGATTAAAACTCCTACCGACTTGCCCCGAATCTCTTCCTCGGCATAGCCAAACATCCGTTCTGCCGCCGGATTCCAGCTTAGCACATTGCCGTGCATGTCCAAGCTGTAGATGGCATTGTCGGAAGTCTCAACTATAGAGGCAGCATGAGCCAGCTCCGCTTCGGCTGCCTTGCGCTTAGTGATGTCCTGTACCAATGCCACACAGAACAGTGGTTGGCCAGCGTCATCGCGGATCAATGAGATGCCAAGCAGCCCCCAGACGATACGGCCAGTGGCGTGAACATACCGCTTTTCGATGTGATAATAGGGTATTGAGCCTGCCGTGAGCTGTCCAAACAGCGCCAGGTCTATCTGAGCATCATCCTCAAAAGTGAACTCCACGAAATGCATCTGCTTTAGACTGTTTTCGGAGTAGCCAAGCATGTCACAAATTGCCGGGTTAACATGCAAAGGGTGACCCTCCAAGCTTACCACCACCATACCAATGGCTGCGTGGTGAAATGTGCTGCGAAACGTCTCTTCACTCTCTCGCAGCCTAGCTTCAGTCTCCTTGCGTTTGGTAATATCCAATAGTTCAATTAGGATGTATTTTGGCCTTCCGTTGATATCCCCTACTGAGGAGAAGCAGGCGTAGGCCCAAATTTCCCTACCATCTTTATGGGTGTAGCGCTTTTCCAGATCGAACGACTTAATCTCACCTGAGGCGAGCTTTCCAAATGACTCCAGTGTCCTTGCACTGTCATCCGGAGGAGAAACTGCGCCCAGTTGCATGTGAAGTATCTCTTCCCGGGAAAAACCAAGCATTCTGCAAGCTGCTGTATTAACGTCCAGGCATTGCCCAGTTGCAGAGAGCAGAGCCTTGCCAATAGTAGAGTTGTGGAAGGCATGGAGAAATGTTTCTTCCCGCGCCTGCAGCAAACGCTCCATTTCTTCCTGGTACTGTATCTCTAGGCGCAGGCGCTCATACATTCGTTCGAGTTCCTGAGAGCGGGCTTCTACAAGCGCTTCCAAGCGTTTTTGACGCAAAGACAGGTCCTGAATAGTCTGTTTGCGCTCGGAAATATCTCTTATCACACTGAGCAAAATGGTTTCGGCACCATGGTGCTCGACTGCATGGGAGCTGACCTCCACAGGAAAGCAAGAGCCATCCTTCCTGCGGTGCTCCGTTTCAAATAGCAGACCTTTGCTAGCTGCATGGTCTATCTCAGCCCTGATAGTCGCATGCGTCTCGGGAGCCCTTAAGTCATGAATATGTAAGCCCAATAGTTCATGGTGTGAATAACCATAAGCCAGAACAGCCGCCTGATTGGCGTGCAAAATCTTCCCGTCAGGATAGCGCACATAGAGAATAATGTCCTGAGAATATGTAGCGTCTGGCCAATCTGTCTTAGTCTGCCTGGAATGACCTGATGAACCAGCTGTGCTGTCGGTCATAAAACACCTCCGCGATTAACAGCATGAAATCCTGCCAATCTAATATTTTCTACGCCGCCAGCATTTTACCTGCCCGAAAGATTTGCATGCGGGAATATTTCACTCTACATATCCGAAATGAGGAAAGGGATGAGAACATCAGTTCTCATCCCTCTTGATTGCCACAAAGGCCCCAGTATGCAGTTGTGTCCGTATGACTTGCCTGTCAATCAGGCGGCTGTCGAGCATTATTTGGCTGTGACGCCCCAATGGGTACCCTGTGAACGCTATTGGTAGCATCGGTTTAGCCGTTGACCCGAACGGCCGCTGTTCTGACGTTCATCACGTTTCATCCTCGGCTAGCCAGACCCAAAGCGAACCGCCTTGGTGGATTACCCTGCGTTCAGCTTCCTCATCAGCAAATAACCAGCGCATAAGCAGCACCTCATACTTAGTTCGTTCATTGGTATTCTATCCCTCGGAGCGAATGCAGACAAGTTCCCAGCGAACAGGTAGGAAGAAAACTGCTTGGATAAGCTTCCCATTTTTCCGACAATCGGCTATGATGGATTATCGTGAGGAGGCGATGGTATTGCAGTATAAACTACTTGCTCTGGATATTGACGGTACTTTGCTCGATAGTGATAGTAAGCTCAGGGAAAGAACAGTACAGGCTGTTAAGGCTGCCCGCAAGTCAGGCATCAAAGTCTGCCTGGTCAGCGGTCGGCGGCCGATTTCCATGCAGCGCCTGGCTGTCCCGCTTGAGTTGAATGATCCAATGGTGTGTTTTAACGGTGGGTGCGTGGCCGACCCACTGACGTTACAGACGATGTATGCGGTGACTATTCGACGGGGGCTGCTCGACCCTATTCTTAAGGCATGGCACGCAGCTGGCATCCCGGCTTTCGCATACCGCAATACAGCCACTGCGCCAGATGTCTATTACGATACTTATCCAAAGTGGCACAGGCAGCAGGCCTATATTGAGCTTGAGGGGCAGAATGTCCAGAAGGTGGATGTGTTGTGGCGCGATACAGATTGGGAGCCGCTGCGCGTGTTCGTTGGGGCCTGCCAGGATGTTGGCAACAAGGCAGCCGAGTTGGCTGAGCCATTGGTGGACCGTAGTCACCTGCGCGTGCTATACACGCAGAACTACGACGGGACGTGGTACTACGAGCTGTATCCGATTAATGCCACCAAGTCGAACGGTTTGCGCTTCCTGGGCAAACATTTCGGCATAGAACAGCACGAGATCGTAGCTGTGGGTGACCACATCAACGATCTCGACATGATAGAGTATGCAGGTCTCGGGGTTGCCATGGGCAATGCCCAACCTGAGGTCAAAGCAAAGGCCGATATGATCATCGGTCACCATGACGAAGACGGCCTAGCCGTGTTCATCGAGCAGTTTCTGCTTAAGAAGTAGTGTGGCATGGACCCTTGGCTTCCCCGGCCAAGGGTCTTTTTTACCCCTTATACTTTGATCCGCTTCCACTTGTCGGTCTTGAATCGGAGTGCAGCCATGCCTCCACGGAACAGCCAGTCGGCGGACATAGCCACCCAGGCGCCTGCCAAACCCCAGCCGAGAACGCTGACGAAGATATAGGCCAGTCCTAAACGAACAATCCAAACACCGGCAGTAGAGATGTAAAGCATAAAGCGGGTATCGCCTGCTCCCCTCAGAGCGCCAGCGAAGATGAACCCGGTTGCCATTGGAATTTGGGCAAAAGCCGCGATGCGTAAAGCGGTTATGCCGTAAGAGATCACCTCTGGGTCATCGGTATAGATGCGCATCAGTACCCCGGGAATTAGGAACAGTAACACACCCATGAAACCCATAAGTAATGAGCCTAGCCTCCAGGATTCCCAACCGGCCTTGCTCGCCCGTTCCGGATCCGTTGCCCCAAGGCTTTGTCCCACGAGAGCTGTAGCCGCAGTAGCGAACCCAAAACCAGGCATGTAAGAGATAGACTCGGCATTGATGGCAATAGAGTGAGCTGCATACATAACTGTACCCAAGCCAGCAACTGTGCGAGCGTAGAGCATCTGACCTGTACGGGATACCAACTGCTCAATGGCGGCTGGAATGCCGATGTTAAGTATCCGCTTAATCAACGGAGTATCCAGCTGCTTCAGGTCCTGTAGCTTCAGATGCAGTATACCTTTGCCGCGCAGTACGATTATGGCAAAGCATACACCACCAAGGCTCCTGGCCAAAGTAGTAGCCAGCGCCGCGCCCCTGACTCCCATCGCCGGGAAGCCGAAGTGGCCGAAAATCAGTACGTAGTTGAGCAGCGGATTAAGCAGGTTGATGGCAATGTTGATCTTCATCGGTGTCTTGGTATCCCCCGCTCCCCTTAAGGAGCCGGTAATCATCATGCCGGAGAACATGAAGAAGAAACCAGGTAACATATAGCGCACATAGGAAACGCCAAGGTCCAGTACCTCGGGTTCAGGACCCATGATGCTAATAATCTGTCTGGCAAAGACAAATCCACCAACGCCAATCAGAGCGGCCATGGTGATGCCTATCAACAAGGACTGCGCCAAAGTGCGAGAAGCGCTGTCTGGGTCCTTGCTGCCGATAAAGCGGGCTACAAGTGCAGTGTTGCCCACAGAAATGGCGGAGAAAATGGAGAAAGCCAACATGAAAGGCTGCATGCTCATGCCGATCGCAGCTATCGACGCTGAACCCAGACGCCCTACCATGGCCATATCGACAATCTGAGTAACAGTTCCAAGGGCCATCTCGGCCATGACCGGCCACGCCAGCAGTAGAATAGTTCGGCGCAGGTTCTCCTGGCTGAGCGTCTGAGTTAGTTGTTCAGTTCTTGGTGCAGGCATACCTTGCGGCATGTAAAAACCTCCTCAGGCTGCCACCAGCAGCCAAAACTTACGCATAGAAACTATATATTCTTTGTGTTGCAAAGTAATTCCTGCCCGTTGCCGGAATTTTGCATTAGAAAGTATTGTGCTGGGCCACAATTCTTGAGTGTTTCTTTTTTTGCACAATTCTTGCTCTTTAAAAGGAATGGACGAGCCAATGGCTAACATAGGTTAATGCAGACCATGAGTTTAGGCATCAGGAGCAACTAATTCATATAAAAGGAGGCCTATGGATGAAGGATAAGATGCAAGCCGTCCTTCAGATGCTGAAGGAACAGCATAACGTTGATTATGCTGACATCCGCATCAACGACATCACCCAGGAAAACATCTCGACCGAGAACCTGAAGGTGCAGCAGCTCTCTACCAACCGTACCCGTGGCTACGGTATCAGGGTGTACCTCGACGGCTCAATGGGGTTTGCCGGATCCCAAGACTTTGATAAGATGCAGGATACTGCACTAATCGCCTTGGAGATCGCCAAAGCCAGCCGCCTGGCTCAGCGCTCCCCTGTCAGGCTCTCCCCCAAGGAAGCCATTGTAGACCATTATGAGACCAAAGTAGAGATTGATCCGCTCTCTGTCTCAAAGCAAGACAAACTAGACCTGCTGTTCAAGGCCGAGCAGATCATGCGAGAGGCAGCTCCCGGACTGTTTAAGACCAACGGCAGTCTGTCCTTTCGCAAAGAAGATAAGACCTTCGCTGACACCGATGGCTCGTTCATCACCCAGACACTCTACGAGTCAGGTGGCGGTATCGAGGCGATCGCCGTCAGCAAGCGGGATATGCAGCGGCGTAGCTATCCTAACTCCGCCCGCGGCAACTATGCGACTGCTGGTTATGAGTTCATAGAGCAAATGGGTCTCTTGGAGAACGCCGAGCGTATCGCCAAGGAAGCCATGGCTCTGCTGGAAGCCGAAGAATGCCCATCCGGCTACTTCGATTTGGTGATAGAGCCGTCTCAGCTCACGCTGCAGATCCACGAGAGTGTTGGACACCCGATTGAGCTTGACCGGGTGTTCGGTTATGAGGCCGGCTATGCTGGCACCAGCTTCCTCGAGCCCAAGATGGCTGGCAGTTTCCGTTATGGCTCCGAGCACGTCAATATCGTGGCCGATGCTACCGTTCCCGGTGGACTTGGTACCTTTGGCTATGACGATGAGGGAATTCCGGCGCAGCGGGTGCCTGTCATTACTGAAGGTATCTTCCATAACTTCATCAGTTCCCGCGATACAGCCTCCGTGCTGGATCAGCACAGCAACGGCACTGCCCGGGCAGACGGCTGGGCGCGTATCCCGATTGTGCGCATGACTAACATCAACCTGCTGCCTGGCAAGTATGAGTTGGATGAACTGATTGGCGGGGTTGAAAACGGTCTGCTGTTGTCAGTCAACAAGAGCTGGAGCATCGATGACCGCCGCGTCAACTTCCAGTTCGCATGCGAGCTTGCTTACGAAATCAAGGACGGCAAGCTTACCGGCAAGATCTACAAAAACCCGATTTATACCGGCATCACGCACGAGTTCTGGGGTTCGTGCGATGGCGTTGCGAACGAGAAGTACTGGCAAATGTATGGCACGCCTAACTGTGGCAAGGGCGAGCCCGGTCAGGTCGCCCATGTCGGTCATGGCTCAGCACCAGCCAGATTTAGAAATGTAAAGGTAGGTGTGGCTGATGTTAAGTAAAGAGCAAGCCTACGCGATTATTGATCAGGTAGTACAGGCAGCTGAGGGCGTTGACGTACGGGTGATGGTGCAGGCTAGTGGGTCCGGCTTGACCCGCTTTGCTAACTCGGAAATCCATCAGAACGTGTTTGAGGACAGCGTACAGGTTAACGTCAACCTGTCACAGGGCAAAAAGCGTATCAACTTCAGCACGGCTATTCTGGATGAAGCCGGACTAAAGGAAACTGTCCGCGAGATGGTGCAGAACCTTGAGTTCCTGCCTGAAGGCCAGGAAGAGCCACCGCTGGTGTCGGAGCCGCTGCTCATGGAGATAGTAGACTTCAACGATGAGCTCGATGCAGCATGTGATGTCTACAAACGCGCCAAACTGGTTAAGCAGTGCCTGGATATGCTGACTCCTGAGTATAAGGCCTTCGGAGCGGTCTCCTACGATACCATCCAGATGGCTTTTGGCAACTCCAAAGGTATCAAGCGCTTCGCCAGGGTCAATTCCGCCAATTTCTCCGCACTGATAGCAGACGAGCAAGGCGGTACCGGCTATGCTGAAATCACCTCCAACACCCCTCAGGACTTTGATGTGATTGCAGCCTTTGAGCGCGCCTATGACAAGGCTAAGATGAACCAGAACCCAATGCAGATCGAGCCAGGTGCCTACACAGTCATCCTGGAGCAGGCAGCCGTCGGCGACATCCTGCAGTACATGTCATTCATCGGCTTTAGCGGTAAGAGCCTGCAAAACCAGGCTAGCTTCCTGACAGGTAAGCTGGGCGAGAAGGTCTTCGACGAGCAACTGACTATCGTTGACGATCATACAAACCCCAACACCGTCTCCCTCCCCTTTGACTTTGAGGGCACTCCTCGCCAGAAGGTCACCATAATCGAGAAGGGTGTTGCCAAGGACGTTGTGCATGACATGGCTAGCGCGCAGGCAGCTGGTGTTGAGTCAACCGGCCATTCGGTGAACATGCCACACTTTGGCGGTATCCCCCTGAACATAGTGGTTGAAGGCGGCGACAAGACTCTCGAGGATATTGTCAAGGAGACCGATGACGGCGTCTTGATCACCCGCTTCCACTACATGAACCCCGTTAACCCGCGCGAAGCAATGCTAACCGCTCTCACCCGGGACGGCGTATTTAAGATAAAGGACGGAAAGATTGTGGGCGCAATCAAGAACATGCGCTTCACTGACAGCATGCTGCGAGCCCTAAACAGCATCGAGGCTATCTCGAGCGACCGGGTACGCACCCGCTCTTTCTTTGGTAACTACTATGTACCGGCGATGAAGATCAAGGACTTCCGCTTCACCGGCAAAACAAACGCATAAAAAGAAACAGGTCCGCGGTTCATTCCGCGGGCCTGTTGTTTGCTATAGAGTTATCTGTCAGGAAGCGACTTCCGGAACACCTGCTTCTGTCTTCACTGCTTTGCCCTTTCGTTCCAGCAGGTAGACTGCCGCAAAGGCCAAGGCACCAACGCCACGAGCGATGGCGGAACCGATTAGCGCCCAGCGAATGCCGGCTGCAGCTACGATCGCCACTCCTATATACGGTGCGATGACCGCAGTCATGCTGGTGGCTGTATTGTGATAGGCGATATACTGGGTGCGGTCTTGTTCAGGGCTAACCTCCAGCAACGTGTTGAACAAGAGTAGCAACATGCCAGCGATAGAGACACCTACGACCATGTTCAGTACAGCCAGCATCCACAGTTGAGTAGATATGGCGTAGAAGAACGGGGTTAAGGCCATGCCCATGCCAGCAAAGATCAGCATGCTTTTGTTGCTGTAGCGCTCAGAAAGGCGTGCCCACATCGGATAGGCGACGATGGAACCGAGTGTAGTACAAACACTTATGATGCTAATCCAGGAAGGGGTCGCTCCGAGTTCCTGTACCTGATACTTAGTGAAGAGCGGCCAACCCATCTGCCATCCAAAGTGGAAGACCAGGGAAGCGGCGGCAAAGCGCCAATATCCAGGATAGTTGCGCGCACCTTGCCATGCTTTCTTCAGGCGTTCTGGTAGGCTGCCCGTCTGCCGGACGATTTGCTTAGGCTTGGACGGTTGCTCTTCCAGGCGGAAGAAGGCTGTTATCTCAAGCAGAGCCAGCAGAAAACCGACGAAGAACATTGCTTGAAATCCAATAGGGAACAATAGTTGGCTCATAATGCGTCCCGCTATCAAAGAGGCTACTGCGCCACATAGGCCCATCAGCTGGTTGCGCGTAGCAAAGGCTTTAGCCCTGCGGTCCTGAGGGATAACGTTGCCCATAAAGGACTGCCAGGAAACGTTAGCCACAGCCCCCGGGATGTTCATCATGGCGATCATGATTACAAAGACCAGCGGGCGCCGAGCCTCGTCTCGGACGACAAAAGGCAGTAAAGCCAAGAGCAAGAAAAAAATGCGGTTAAAGAACATGAAAGTAGCGACCAGTTTCTGCTTGCGTGGATATCTGTCCACCATGCGGGCTCCAGGGATCATTGAAAAAAGACTCACCAGGGCCGGCCATGATGATAGTGCAGCAATTTGAGCATCGGTAGCTCCCAGATTGATAGCAAAAATACCGGTAAACGGCATCAACATATTCTGCGAGAGCGTTTGGAAGATCCCGTTGATGTTGTTCCAGCGCAGGTTACGATCCAGACTTGTTCGCTGATTATCTGCCATCTTAGGCCACCTCCTTCGCATACCTCACAATTATACAACAGAGGTGATGGTAAAAGTACGAAGTTTGCGCTAGCAGATAATAGGCGCAATTTTAGGAAATTTAAGGCTATAGGACAGGCAGGAGTGGCGGAAGCAACAAGCAAACAAAGTGACTGTCTGGTTTGGCTTTGTAAAGGAGTGCTAACATGAATAAACAGGCTGCCTGGGTCAAGACGTTTACGATGTAAGGTGCGGGGGTTGGTTAATCCTTGTATACACCCTGATACTGGGGTTTTAGCATTTGTGCAATTTTCCGCATTGCGGCGCCTACACACGCTTCATCCCAGTTTTCTTGGGTATGATCTTTCTTCTCTAGCTTAAAGGGCTGTCCTATCTTCACTCTCACTGTTGCATGCTGTGGAGTTTCCATAGCCATGTCATTCTCATTGACCGGCAGCAAGCGTTCTGTTCCCTCAAGTGCTATTGGAACAATATCGGCCTTTGAAAGTCTGGCTAATAGTAGAAAACCCTTTTTGCCCTCTATCATGGACCCAGATCTGCTTCTAGTACCTTCCGGGAAAATCAAAAGTGACTCCCCTGCACTCAAGACAGCGAGAGCCTGGCGAATTGCATTTCTATCAGCCGAGTTTGGGTTGATGGGAATGTGCTTGAGAGTTTTCAGAAAAATGGATGTAAGGGGATTAGCGTTCAGCTTTATGCCTGCCATGAAGGTGACATCATTGTTCTCAAGTACCTTGTTGAGAACAAGACCGTCCACATTGCTTAGATGATTGGCAATGAAGATTGTTGGCTTGCCTATCCGCTCCGACAGGAGGTCCTTCCCCGTTACCTCAAGCTTTGCATACTTATTAAGAAGAAAGTCGGATGTTTTACTGCCTATATATTGAATAAGACTATCCGGCAGCATGTTTATAATTGGTGCCAGTAAGCGTATAACTCTCATTAGTACCTCGCATAAAACCAGATTTATAGCTTTGTGATTTGCCCGCTGCTATACTCTTGTATTCTAACAAATTCTTAAGAACATTGGAAACAGAAGGCGGTTCCGCGACCCTCGTGGGTCCCGTCCCCGGTGGGCAGAATGCAATTCTGCCCCTACATCCCCAAGAGCGTTTTGTGGGTCCGGGTTGAACACCCCATAGCTCTCACCGCACCTTACCACTTTATCGCAGGACCCGCGGTGAGGCAGGGGTGCATGGCAATAGAGCAGTGCATAGGCTTGAGACTAGTTAAATGGAGCGAGAAACCGACGTACATGCCCTGCAACTGTTTGAGGCGCAGCCGAGTTTTGCTGGGCCCGTCGGTGCCGAGCTCATACCACATTCTTGTATGAGCGAAAGCCAGCACCCAGCGAATTGCCTGCAGCCACGGCAACAGAGACGTCCCCGGTGGGCAGAATGGAATTCTGCCCCTACAAAACCCAAGCGCGTTTTGTGGGTCCGGGTTGAACATGTTCAACCCCTACAACGGAGGCAGATGCCCGTAGGGTTTGAGTAAGATGAAAGGCCTGGTCGCGAGACCAGGCCTGACTTATTAGCAACCACCTTTGAAGGTGGTGCCGAGGTACTCGCTGACCAGCTTGTAGGCGCAGAACTTGCCGCACATGGTGCAGCACTCCTGGCTGTCTTCGTTCTTCTCCTTGCGGATGCGGGAAGCCCGCTCAGGGTCGATAGCGAGGTCAATCTGCTTCTGCCAGTCGAGGGCTTTGCGCGCCTTCGCCATTTCGCGGTCCCATTCACGCGCTCCCTTCACACCCTTGACGATATCAGCCGCATGGGCAGCGATGCGGGAAGCAATCACACCTTCCTTCACATCCTCGAGCGTTGGCAGACCCAGATGCTCAGCCGGGGTAACGTAGCAAAGGAAGTCTGCGCCGGAGGAAGCAGCGATAGCGCCACCGATAGCGGAGGTAATATGGTCATAACCAGGGGCTACGTCGGTGACGATCGGGCCGAGCACGTAGAACGGCGCGTTATAGCAGAGGGTCTTTTCCATCGTCATGTTAGCCTGGATCTGGTCCAGCGGCACATGGCCCGGGCCTTCCACCATAACCTGCACGCCAGCCTCGCGGGCGCGCCTGACCAGGCCGCCGAGGATAATTAGCTCCTTAATCTGCGGAGCATCGCTGGCATCATCCAAACAGCCCGGACGCAGTCCATCGCCTAAGCTAAGGGTGACGTCACACTTACGGGCAATCTCCAGCAAACGGTCGTATTGCGAAAACAAGGGGTTCTGCTGCTGGTTGTGCAGCATCCAGGCAGTAAGGAAAGAACCACCACGGGAGACGATGTCCATGACGCGGCCATGCTCCTTCAGCTCTTCGATAACTTCCAGGGTCACGCCGCAGTGAACGGTGATGAAGTCAGCGCCGTCGGCGCAGTGCTTCTCTACTGAGGCAAAGATATCGTCGGCAGTCATCTCCACCATACCACGACCAGCCTCGGCGGCATCAACCAGGGCTTGATACATCGGAACGGTACCGACCATCACCGGGCTCTCTGCGATGATAGCCTTGCGGGCAGCATCGATGTCACCACCGGTGCTAAGGTCCATGACCGAGTCAGTGCCGGCCTTGAGAGCTGCCTGCAGTTTCTCTAGCTCTTTGTCCAGCTCCGGGAACGCATCCGAGGTGCCGATATTAGCGTTGACCTTGGTCTTCAGGCCCTTGCCTACAGCTAAGGTGCGGGCGGGACGATGGTTGATGTTATAGGGCAATACGATTTCGCCGCTGGCGATGCCAGCGCGCATTTGCTCGGCAGATATACCTTCGTACTCAGCAGCTGAGTGCATTTCAGGAGTAATAATCCCTGCTCTTGCGGATTCCAGTTGAGTCATCATTTTATGGACGCCACCTTTCGTTCTGATCCAATTGTTATTTCAAGCCTCTAAGCAGCTCGCGCATTTGCCTGGCACTCTCGCGGATGTCAGGCTGAGTGTAAATGGCCGAGATGACTGCCACGCCGGCGATGCCAGTGCCGAGCAGCTGCTCCACGTTGCCGTGTCCGATGCCGCCAATGCCAACTACCGGCAGCTCGACCGACCTGGCCATCTGTTCCAACCCACCCGGATGCAGCACCCCTGCAATATCTGACTTAGTGGCCGTTGGGAACACAGCCCCTACCCCTAAGTAGTCAGCGCCATCAGCCTGTGCTTGCTTTGCCTCCTCCACCGAATGAGCTGATACACCTAGGATCTTGCTTCCCAGCAGCTTTCTAGCTACAGCAGCCGGCATGTCATCCTGCCCCAGGTGTACGCCGTCAGCATCAACGGCAAGCGCGATATCTATCCGGTCATTGATGATCAGAGGTATGCCACAGCGCGCCGTGATCGCCTTGATCCGTTTCGCCAGCTCGTAAAACTCCCGTCCGGTCAGACTCTTCTCGCGCAGCTGAACTACCGTAACACCACCCTTAATAGACTCTTCCACCGCCTGCTCCAGTGTGCGATTGCCGGTGTATCCAGCGCCTACCACTCCATAAAGCGTGTAATCCATGCACATCAACCTCCTGCAAAGTAAAAAGCCGTGATTCAGCTTAGTGAATCACGGCTCAGAAATCCAGCCACTCTTCCCTACGCTGGTATTACCCAGATCAGGTTCCGAGGGTCGGAAGGGTCATCCCTTCCTCTCAGCTGGTGCTACCAGCTCCCCTAGAGTCAGTCTCTATTTAGTTCTTCTCTATGATACTCCTATTGCTCTATCCTGTAAACCGGTCTTTGGGACAGCTATACCCCTATTGCGCTGTCATTACTACTCTTCCCTACTCTTTTTAGGGCCAGGTTAAGTAGGAAGTTGCAGCTCTGCAGCCCCAAAACAAGATAAAACGGCAGGCGCACGTTTATACGGAAAAGGGCGCCCGCTATCGGACCGGCTGGGATACCGCTCAGCAGCATGAACGTGGAACTGACAGAAAGCACTTTGGCAAAGGCGTGAGCAGGCACGATATTAGCCTGATAACTTGACCTTACAGGGTCGACAATCGCTCCACCACCCGCAGCAAGCAGTGCGTAGACTCCCAGGGGCCAAAACCAACCCCGTGGGGTTAGCAGGAAGACTAGCGTACCGACTGCAATCATGCCAGATCCGAGCACAAGTCTGCTCGGATAGTGCTCGTTGCTGATCTGCGGAATCACCAGCAGTAGAACTGAAATCATGCTAAGCGAGTTCAGCAAGGGCAATAGTGAAATCAGGGATGCGGGCAGCGCCAAACCAGCAGCATTGGTCATATATAGTGCCGAATAGGTGCTGAACATTATCCAGGTGAAGTTGGTCAGCACAACAGACAGGATAATAATCGTTACCCGCCTGTCCCCCAGAATGATGCGGAACGCGTCGCGGAAACTGGCTGGACCGGCCACCGCTGTTGCCTCTCCTGACTCTGTTTCAGGCGCGGCTTCGTGCACGAAGAGCTGCCTGACAGCCAGGGCTGCCAGCACAAGCATAAACCCAAGAGCATAGATCACTTTGCTGCCCGAGACGATACCATAGCGAGCTACCAGCCAACCGCCAATCGGCCCGAACAACCCTGAACCTAGGAAGGTGAGGTGTACAAGACCATAGACTTCGTGGCGCCGTTTGTGAGTGGTATTCCCTGCGATCACGCAGTTCCAGCTGGGAATGGCTCCAAAAAACAGGCCGTTAAACAGAGCTGCGACTACGAAGTAGCCAAAGCCACTGGCCAGGAACCAAAGGGTGATAGATGTCAGCCAAGCCAGGGTATCAAAGAACTGCATAGTGCGCTTTCGCCCGAAGCGGTCAGCGCTCCATCCGCCAAGCAAGGCACCTACTGCTTGAGAACAAAGTAGCAGAGAACTTGTCAGCCCCACCTGCAGTTCGCTTGCCCCAAGCGCCACCATGTATAGCGACCGATAGGTGTTAAACCAGGATATTGCGGTCCCGAAGCAGACTTCGCTGACCAATACGGCCCTGATGCTGCTGTTATGGCCACGGAACATTGCTGCCGTTCGCTGCAGGCGCTGCTTCATCCCCAGCTGGTTTTCTCTAATTGATGCCATACAAGCTATGCCTCCTGTCTTTCCTGAAGACTAAGGTTCGGCGCGAGATGGCGCAATCCTGCTCCCATGGTTAGGTAATGCGCAGCGCGCCAATAATAGGATTGAGAAATTAGGGCGGAGCTGAAGACATGATTAAACAACTGATGCAGAAACTGAGACTCGCCAACTTGCTGCGGCAGGATAGCACTAAATCTGAACAAGCGGACCAAGCTTGGAGTTTCACAGAGGATCCAAATCAGAACATTAAGCTGCTATCTGAAGCGATTGGCAATAGTATGGATTTGCGAACCAAGCTGCTTAGCCTCGTCAAAGGCCAGCACGTGGCCGTGCTATATCTAGAAAGCATGGTTAACTCGGCAAGCCTGCAGGATAATGTGATCCGACCACTGCAGTCCGAGACAGAAGATAAGGCTATCTTGAGCTTATCTCCGCGTGTGCTGCTGGAGACTCTGGCAACACAGTTTATCACGTTAGGTGATCTAAACTTGACTGACTCCTTGACCAAAGCAGTGGAGGCACTGCTTGCAGGGCAGACTGTACTGCTCGTCAAAGGCTTTGCCGGCGCACTGCTGGCAGATACGGCGGGCCCGAAAGTGAGGAACATTGAGCCCCCTCAGACCGAGGTTGTCGTCAGGGGGGCGCACGAAGGGTTCGTCGAGGAGCTGGTTACCAACGTTTCCTTGTTGCGGCGAAGGTTGCGTACCGCTGAACTGACACTCGATTGTCTCCGTCTCGGGTCGTACAGTCAGACCACGGTGGCGATCGCCTATCTGAGAGGTCTGACCAATCCCAAGCTGGTGGAGGAAGTAAAGCGACGGCTAAAGGGTATAAAGATAGACGCTATTTTAGAGTCAGGCTATGTTGAGCAGTTTATAGAAGACCATCCGTTCTCACCCTTCCCAACTGTCTCAAATACGGAGAGGCCGGATGTTGTGGCCGCGAAGCTGCTAGAAGGCAGGGTGGCAATTATCGTTGATGGGTCGCCGTTTACCCTGGTAGTACCTACGTTGCTCGTAGAGGCGTTCCAAAATGCTGAAGACTATTTCTCCAGGCCCTGGTATGCCAGCATGATCCGGATGGTTAGATACATTGCTTTTGCAATTAGCGTACTAACGCCGGCAGTCTATGTTGCGTTAGTCACTTTCCATCAGGAGGTGATACCCACACCACTACTAATAACGGTAGCGGCTGCGGCTGAAGGCACCCCTCTACCGTCCTTCCCGGAGGCCTTCAGCATGAGTCTGGTATTTGAAATTCTGCGGGAAGCAGGAGTGCGTATGCCAAGAGCTCTTGGCCAAGCAGTCAGTATCGTTGGCACCTTGGTTATTGGACAGGCAGCTATTCAGGCAGGGGTGGTTGGCGCCCCAATAGTCATCGCAATCTCCATTACCGCCCTGGCCTCTTTCGTTGTATTGCCACTAGCGGATGTAAGCGCCTTGCTACGGGTGTTTTTCCTGTTTCTTGCAGCTGTTTTAGGACTGGTAGGAGTGCTATTTGGGGTCATATTCATTGTGACACACCTTGCGTCACTACGGTCGTTTGGCGTGCCCTTTCTCTCACCTTTTGCTCCGCTGACGCCTGCTGACCTGAAGGACACGGTGGTTAGGGCCCCGCTCTGGTCGATGGTTACCAGGCCCAGATTAATCGGTTGGCACGACCCCAAACGAATGGAATTCAGGCTGCAGCCAAGTCCGCCTGATGAGGATGAGGGCGGTGAGAGTACATGAACAACGCGCGGCTTCTACCCGCATTAATAATGCTCGTCTGCCTACTGGCGACTGCCGGATGCTGGGACAGCAAAGAAATTGATGCTTTAGCTATAGTGGCTGCCATCGGCATTGATCTTTCGGATACACCAGGAGAGTATCTGGTGTCGGCTCAGCTGATTAGGCCTGGCCAGATGGCGAACACGGGGGAAACTAGTGGCATAGCACAAGGCAAACCGTCGTGGGTTATCCGCACTAGCGCAGAGACCATCTTTAAGGCCATCCGCGAATTAACGGTCATGTCCAGCCGCAAGCTATACTTTCCGCACAATCAGGTGATAGTTTTCGGTAGGAAGCGGCAAGACAAGGTATTGCCCCCCTGCTCGACTTTTTAACGAGGGATGACGAGCTGCGCCCCACCGTCTGGGTAATGGTGGCAGAAGGCAAGGCAAGCGATATACTGGAAGGTGTGTCAGGGTTTGCCACTGTTCCCGGTCTGGCTCTATCTCGGCTGATTCAGACAAGGTTCGCCAGTTCAGAAATAGCAGGGCTGCAAGTAGACCATCTGCACGGTCGCATGATGTCCAAAACCTTCGCGCCAATAGCGACCTGGGTCACGTTGGCTACCGCGGAAAGCGAGCAAAAGGGAGGCCAGCCCGAGTCGGCCACCCTCGACCCCCAGAACCCAAAGGAAGAGGTCGTGCGTCTGGATGGTACAGCAGTCTTTAAAGGTGATAAGCTAACCGGTAAGCTTGACCTGACCGGCACCCGGGGATACCTTTGGCTGAGCGACGAGGTTGAAACTGGTATCCTGGTAGTTGTCGGGCCGGGCCAAAGCGGCAAAATCAGCTTGGAGATACTGAATGCCAGTTCCAGCACCCAGCCAGAGATGCGGGATGGGAACGTTAAGATGAAGGTGAAGGTCAAAGCTGCCTGCAATTTGGCAGAGCAGTTTGGCGAAGGCAAGCTGGTCACTCCAGAGCACTTTACCGCGTTGGAGCAGCTGGCTGCTGAGCGTATCAAGTATGAGATTACCCTGGCGCTTAACGAAGCGAAGCGACTAAAGGCAGATATTTTCGGCTTTGGTGAGTCTGTTCGCAGGAGCTTCCCCAATGAATGGTCCACGCTGGAACAGGAATGGGACCAGGCCTTTGAACAGTTGGATTTGGAAATGGATGTAGAAGTGCGCCTAAGACGGTTTGGACAAATCGCGGAGATGCCGCATCCCAAGCCATAAAGCATGCCGGTCGGTAAGGAGGTGGAAAAGGTGCAGCAGGAACAGGGCAGAATATCTTCTAGGCAATTGTTACTAATGATAACGGGTTTTACATTTGGCTCGACGCTCGTCCTGTCTGTCGGCAAGGTCGGCCAGGATAACTGGGCAGCCGTTGTCCTAGGCTTTCTAGAGGGCTTATTAATAGCATTGCTGTTCACCACCTTGGCTCGGCGGTTTCCTGGTATGAGCATAGTGGAGATAGCCGACAAGGTCTATGGCCGGTGGCTAGGCAAAGGGGTTACACTCGCACTCATCTGGTTCTCCTTCCAGCTAGGTGCGTTGGTCATGCGCAATTTTGCAGATTTCATCGCTACCACCATTATGTTAAAACACCCATGCTAGTGATACTGCTGCTGTTCGGCGGCGTGGCAGCGCATGCAGCCTGGCACGGAATAGAAGTAATCGGTCGTACGGCTGAGCTCTTGGTAATTGCCGCTATCTTGACCGTTATATTGACGACGTCGCTACTGTTTCCGGAGTTCAATATGGATAATCTAAGGCCGGCGTTAACGACACCCCTACCAGAACTGCTCCGGGCTGGGCATGGTGTGGCAGCCTTCCCCTTTGCCGAGACAGTCGTCTTTTTGTTTGTCTTTCCGTACCTCAACCGGAAGCAAAAGCTCAGGCGGAGTGTCAGTCTGGGATTAGCCCTGGCTGCTCTAGTGCTGTTGCTGGTATCGCTGCGCAACATAGTTGTACTGGGACCAACCCTGCGCAACATCACATATCCTTCGTTCCAGGCAGCCAGGCAGATTAGCATCGCAGAGATTATCACCCGGCTGGAGGTACTGGTGGCCATCAATTTTCTATCGATGGGGTTCATTAAGCTGGCCGTTCTGCTTTACGCCAGCACCATAGGCACTGCTCAGGCTTTTAAGCTGCACAGCTACAAACACTTAATCTTACCCTTCATGATACTGATGGTTATCCTGGCCATTACTGGCTTCAGCAATCTGCCGGAAAACATCGAGTTTGCCCAAGAGATCTGGCCTGTATATGCACCATTTTTCCAAGTGGGTATCCCCTTGTTGACGCTAGCGGTCGCTGCCATACGCAAGCTACCCAAGAGAGGTGCAAGTGAATGATGCTGTTGTTGGTAGTGATAGCTTTTACGCTCCTGGGACTATTGCAGGGACTAGCACTTTTCAGGCAGCGACACTGGCGTGACTTGGCTGTATTTGGGGCGCTCTGGGGAGTCGCTCTGGTGTTGAGTATACTCATTGCCCTTCAGGTGCCCCTGCCTAGGTTGTTCGTTGCGATTAGCCGTCTAGTCCGCACTATTATTGGAGGCTCGCTTTAGTACCAGCACTCTATGAAGAAAAAGCCGCAGCACTGCTAGTTGCAGCCTGCGGCTTTTTGATGTGAATGCTCATTGACAGACTGCAATCGCTGTTGCCTGACATGGACAGAACTGGAGACGCAAGGTAAGATATTGGGGAATGACTTGCTCTAGGGGGTGCTGTGATGACAGCCAGGCAGGATGCTGCCCGGATCTTCATAACCAGTAATGTGGTGCTGTCTTTGGCAGACAACATCATGTACACGCTTGCTGCTATCTACCACATCACCTATTTTGGACTGAACCCCTTGCAGCTCGTTTTGATCGGCACGGCCTATCAGGCGACAGTTCTGATTTGCGAGATACCGACAGGCGTAATCGCCGACCTCTACAGCCGGAGAGTGTCTGTCATTATAGGCATCTTTATTAACGCTATGGCATGCCTGTTGATTGGCCTGATACCTTGGATTGCAGGACGTTTCCTGCCAGTTGGTTTCTCGCTCTTTACCCTGCTGATGATAGGAGAAGCTCTGAGAGGTTTGGGGCATACCTTTATTAGCGGCGCGCAGGAAGCCTGGGTTACGGATGAGATTGGCGAGCGCAATACTAGTCCCGTTTTCCTTAAGGCCAGTCAGCTGTCCCAGACTGTTGGCTTGGTTGGAATGGGCATCAGCGTGGCCTTTTCCAGTATTGCCTTGCACCTGCCTTTCCTGGTAGGAGCGCTGGTGCAGGTCGCGCTTGGCTTCTATTTGATTGGGGCGATGAAGGAAGAGAACTTCAAGCCCGAGCCGCGGGCGGTAGGAAGTAAGCTGAGCGGCGCTATGGCCGGTACACTGGGGAGCGGGATCCGCGCCGTGCGTGGCAAGCAGGTGCTGATGCTGTTAATGGTGGCAACCTTCTTCGCCGGAGCTGCTTCGGAGGGCTTTGACCGTCTGTGGGAAGCGCATTTCATTAGAACCATCACTTTGCCCTCTATCGGCAATCTGCAGCCGGTCTTCTGGTTCGGTCTACTGAACATCTCGGCCAAGCTGCTTAGCATCGCAGCTCTCGGTTGGACCCGGCGTAACCTAGATACCAGCACTGACAGTTTGGTTAGTCGTTATCTGCTGCTGCTCAGCAGCATGCATCTCCTCTTGATGATTTGCTTTGGACTGGCGCCCGGGTTTGGTATCGCCTTTGCCGCCTTCCTGGGGATAGATATCGTCACTAGGCTTAAACGCCCCTTGCTTAGCGTTTGGGTTAATCGCAATGTAGAAAGCCAAGTACGTGCCACTGTATTATCGTTGCGCAGCCAGATGGATGCCATCGGACAGACGGCCGGGGGACCGGGTCTTGGGATCATCGGCAATACCTCTTCTCTGCGCACTGTGATGCTGCTCGTTGCGGGGCTGCTCTCTCCTACACTGGTAGTCTACGGTAAGGCCACCGCGCAGGCAGAAGCGGATGAAGCCGAAATGGAAGCTGTATAAGCAATAAACCAAACTCCCCCACCGAAAGAACGGTGGGGGAGTTTGTGTCTGTGTTACTTCTTGGCCAGGCTGCTAATCACCTTGGTACCGTGCTCAGTTATATAGTAGCTGAAAGTAACCTGGTCGTGCTCCTGGAAGTTCTTGAACAGCGAACTTTGCGGATTGAAGTAGTCGTGCAGTTCTTCGACCAGCATGAAACTGGTGGGGGTGCCGTCTACTATGATCTCATGGAAGTTATTATCGATCTGTCCAACATACTCGCCTTCGGCGTTGATTGTGGCGGTTGGGTCGTTGCCAAGGCCAAACGCCATTTCATCCAGAGACGTTCCGTCTTCCGTCGTAACCTGCACATCAGTGAAATCGCCTTCCGCCTTGATCAGCACAAACGGGTAGCTTGCCTGGTCGCTGGCTGTGCCTTGCTTCTCTGCCATTACAATGTTCAGAATGCCATTCTTGATTCTCGCTGACTTGACGCTGACTGTGTAATCGGTGAAACTCCTGCTTCCGGCCCCCAAGAGGATTAGCGCCTCAGCTTCTCCCTCGCCCCGCTCAAAGACGTAGTATCCCCGCTGGGTCTTCAATTGGTCCACAGCTGCCCGGATACCTTGCGAAAGGCTGCCAAGGTCGCGCACTTCCTCTACTGCATCGGCCCGGTTGGCAAAGAACATATAACCTGCCAAGGCCACAGCAACCACCATTAATCCTGCCAATAGTTTCTTCACTCTAAGATTCCTCCTCGTGTAGTCTCTAGCTGGTCGTACGGCCTTTATGCCGGTCATCAACCTACCATCTTTATCCTACACGGCTTGTGTTATCTCAGCATGATGCCCAGTTAATCGCTGGTAAAGCAATATTAAATCCAGGTTAACTCCATGTAAACGGCAGCTGAGCCTCAGGCAGGTACACGACGCCTTAGCGTCAAAACAAGCAAGTAGATCTTTTTTCCATTTCCAGTGAACGAAACAGTAACTCTGTCCTCTCTAAGATAATAGAGGACTTAAGACCGGAGGTCCTCAGACTGTGCACAGTCTTTTTTGGATATGAGGTGATGTTGTGACCAAAGAACAGTTCGTCTCGCTGCTTAAGGAGCATGAGCGGTCGTTGCGTTTATTATCCCGGTCGCTCACAGGCAACTGGGCCGACGCAGATGACGCCCTCCAAGAAGCAGTGCTGAGTGCCTTCGTAGCACGTAACCAGCTGCGCAAGTCTGCTGCTTTCCGGGCGTGGTTGCGGCGCATTCTCGTTCATGAGTGTATGCGGGCGAGGCAGAAGCGTCTGCAGCCCGTAGACCCGGTGGACCTGCAGAACAAGTTCGCGGTGATGGACGATCACTCAGAGTTATCCTTTCTCAGTCTGGTCGATCATCTACCAGTAGAGTTAGCGCAAGTGGTCTCTTTGCGCTATTTGGCAGACATGAGCCAGGCAGAAACGGCTGAAGTGCTAGGCATACCGCTCGGAACTGTCAAATCGAGGCTTAACCGGGCGATTTCGTTACTACGTTCTCAGCTTTCAGGAGGTGAATACGGTGTTTTGCCGTTTTGTAAGCAGCAATCTGCTAGCCTATCATTATGAAGAGCTATCAGCCTTTGCTATGAGGTTGATCCGTCGTCACCTGGCCGGCTGTCAGCAGTGTCAGAAGGCATATGAGCAGCTCGCATCGTTTGACACAGAATTGCATAACTTGGCCGTAGTGTCTGATGTTCCAGCTGATGCAGGTACATTTAGTGCACTGGTAGGGATGTTGGAAGATGTTACCGAAAGTGAGGCCATATTCAGGCAGACCCGGGTGAAGCAAACTTCCAGCAGGCCCGCCCTCCCCAAACTTAGAATGGCAGCCGTTACGGCCTGCGCCCTGATTTGCCTGCTGCTGCTTCCAGGTGTGATGCCGCAGGTGATGGTGAGCTTTGCAGACGTGCCGGTGATCGGAGAGTGGATACAGCGCGCGGTCGTCCAAGACGCTGGGTTAAAGTGGGCGTATGATAACGGATACGTGCTGCAGGATCCGATCAAGCTGCGGCAGGGTGAGTATGAAATGACCATACTGGGGTACGTGGCCGACCCAGTTCAGACGGCAGTGATTACTTTGGTTAATGGGCCAAATCTAAGAAAGAACAACGGAGAGTCACTGTACCACGTCTTGCTTGGGGTGCCAGGGAGTGCCTGCTGGGGCCATGCACCACTCATAACACCTCTTGGCGAACTGCATGTTGTCTATGCCTCTCCCCTGCCATCAGGCGGGTCCGAAGTGGCTGTAGAAATGCGAATGAATCGTGAAACACTCTTCAGTCATCAGCTGTTCATCACGCCAGAGCCGATTGCCAAGGCGTCAACCGAACAGCCGCTGATGATCGCCTACGAGAATGAACGCTACAGCTACTCGATCGACCGGTTGATAGCTACCCCTTCCCAGTACATGCTTGAGCTCACTTACCGCAATCTAAAAGTCATGCAAGCACCACAACTGGAGATGAGCACAGGCCAAGTCCTGGATGACACGTATTCCTTCGGCTTTGGCAATGAGGATGGGTCTTGGCGAAAGCCATTAGTCTTTCCGCGAGCTGAAGGAGAACCAAGGGCGCTGCATATACAGGCAACATATTGGCAACCGGTGCAAGACCATGTAATTCAGAGCGGCAGTCAGGAGGCCATCCGTATAGGCAATGATCAGCACTGGGTGGAAGTGAAGGTGCCGTCCTGGACTCTGGATGCTGAAGCAGCATACTCGGGGCTGGTTGAGAACAACAACCACTCTGGGAAGAGTTCCAGACCAGAGACAAACTTCAGCCTCGTTATCACAAGTCATGGTTATGAGGCCTATCGCCGCGGGTTGTTGGTTGATTGGGAGCTGCTTACAGCTGACGGGCGAGTTCTTACGCTTCGTGACTTGACCAATCATGCATTTAGTCAAAGAGGTGGCGACTCCAACAAGTATGTTGAACACGTAAACGTACCCGAGGGAACAAGAATAGCTGGCCTCAGGATAAAGCAGGTAGCCATTCCTTGTGAGCCGATCACCATTCCGCTGAAGTAGATAAGAGCGCCGCGGCACTATGCCACGGCGCTTTTTGCTCTCCTTAGACTTTACCTTTAGTTAACATACTTAGCTGGTAATTTACCGTGGTAATGCTGGATTTAACACACGGAAAGGCATAGACGTGTTAACATAAAGGTAAGGAAGGAGAGCTATATTATATGAAAATGCCAACTAGATTTATTACTGTTTTTTTCGTGCTGACGGTTATCTCCGCCCTTGCTTTTTACAGTCTACATCTGCATTATCAGTTGGAAACGGCGTTGGCAGATAGAATACAGCTGGAACAGCTGGCGGATACCAGACGCATCGAGATTACCGATCTGCAGCGCCAATTAGATGAGCTAAGGCACATTGGAAAACCAGAGCAGCAACCGCCAGCCCCGGAAGCTGCGAAGATAGCCTATTTGACCTTCGATGATGGACCCACTCATAATACGCCGTTGGTGTTAGATATTCTCAAACAATATGGAGTGAAAGCCACATTCTTCGTCAATGCCAACACGTCAGACTTCGGCCGTGAGATGTACCAGCGGATAGTCGCAGAAGGACATGTCCTAGGCAACCACGGTTATAGTCATGACTACGCACAAATCTACCAGAGCCTAGAGACCTACTGGAATAACGTCAAGCTGCTTGACGATTTCCTTCATGGGGTTACCGGACAACGCCCCCGGCTAACCCGCTTCCCTGGCGGCTCCAGAAGCAGCATGGCTGAGAAATACGGCCATTCCGAACTGATGAACCTGCTTATCGGCAAAGTGCAAACGGAAGGCTTTGAGTATTTCGATTGGAACGTATCGTCGCTCGATGCGACATCGGTCACCCCTGATAAACAGGTTATCGTTGATGGTGTGATGAACGGAGTCCGCGGCAAAGACCGGGCAATTGTGCTGATGCATGATGGTTATACTAAAGGTACAACGGTCGAGGCGTTGCCAACCATCATCGAGCAACTGCGTTCTCAGGGCTACGTTTTCAGGGTGCTCTCTACCGACTCGTTCAACTATCAGTTCTCCCGCTAATAGGTGCTTAATAAGACAGCCCGGCGCGTCATGTGCCGGGCTGCTTCTATGCGGTTACGCTTCTACCATCCTCATCCCCTGCTTCTTCACCAGGCTGCAGCCCCCCTGTCTCCCACCGTCTGAACCGCTCTAATTCACTCTGGATGCTGCGAACAATCCAGGCAACTACTGCGGCGTCATCTAGCAGGCCGCCGGGGAGAGGGTCGGGAAAGATGTCGCCAGGGTTGACAAAGTAGATCAGGGCTGCCAATGCCTTAAGCAGTGTGTCCTTCGGAACATGTGTATACTCGCGTTTGACCCAGGCGCCAAGTAGTCTGACTAGTGTCTTAAGCTCGCTCAGGGATACGTCCGGCAGGCGGGGTGCAATCTTTACAGCCTTTTCAAGCAGAGACTGAACCTTCTGCTGATCAGGCAGCAGTTCCTTTGCTTTGAAGAGCGCGTCCTTGATCCATGAGACTAGGGTCAATCTAGTCATTCTGCTCATGTTTGACATCTCCTTGATTAGCATGTTGTTGAAGCCTTCGGCGGCCTTGCTGCAAAACCCTGCTTATCCGTGTGTTCAGCACAGCGGTTATCTTTGCCTAATACTGAGTATCAATGTGCAGGACAATAAGACTGGTTCAGAGAAATAGGTGCGGTCAGCTTAAGATAGGAGATGATGAGTGATGTTGTTGCCAATCCTAGGTAGTTCCATCCTGGGCGGTCTGATCGGATACATAACTAACTGGGTTGCCATTAAGATGTTATTCCGTCCACTTGAGGAAAAAAGAGTGTTGGGAATACGCGTTCCGTTTACGCCTGGCGTTATCCCGAAACAACGGGACAAACTTGCCATTAGCATCGGTGACGCAGTAGGTACCTATCTGTTGACTCCGGAAGCGCTATTAGAGCCACTCAATAAACCAGACTTTGAGCGGGATATCGAGGGCTTTATCTCCCATGCTTTGCAGAAGCTAAGCAGCAATAGTGAAGCTATTGGCGAACTACTACAGCGCTATGATCTGTTATCAATCAGTGAAAACCTACAACAGCAGGCCAGGCAGAAGCTGACTAAGCTGCTACAGAGCGATGAGGTGCAGGAGGTGCTAATCGCTGCCGCTGAGCCGGTAGTGCATCACCTGACCAACGCTACCGTGGCCGAGCTGTTTGCGGATCAAACTACAGAACAACGCCGGATAATGCTGCGTGAGGCGCTGCTTGGTGTCCTACAGAATCCACGCGTGTTGGATAGCTTGCGTTACCTGATAGACAGATACACTTGCGAGTTATACCAGTCGGAAAGCACCCTGCGGGAGTCAATTCCGGATCAGACCATCCTGGCGGTCAAAGGGGCAATCGCTGACGCGGGCCCAAGCCTTCTGCGCAAGCTGGAAGAGCGTCTTCGCAACGAGGAAAACCGCCAAGCCCTGAAGCAGATGGTGAAGGACTTCCTCTCTTCCAGTACCATGCTGCGCATAGCCAGCGCATTTATCGATGCTGATCGGCTGCTGGACTCCCTGATCACCAGTCTACAGAAGGACGAGACCCGGGCGTTGATACTGCAGCAGGTATTGGACGCATTCGACAAGTTGCTTGACATGCCAATGACCCGCCTCACCAAGCATATCCACCGGCAGACTGTCTTGGACTTAAGTGATTTACTGTTGCAAAGAGTGTTCAACGACGCTCTGGCAGACAAGCTGGCATACATGGCTGAGCATTGGTTCGTGGCTAACCGTGAGCACCGTCTGCGGGATGTGGCAGTAGCTACTTTCGGCGATGAACCGCTATCCGCGCTGGCCGCTTGGAGTAGAGCAGCCATCAAACAAGCGCTCGGTTCTGCACAAACTGCTAAGGCCGTAAACAAGCTGTGGGCTCGTGCCTACGCTCAGTTACTAGACTTTAGGCCTGGTTCGTTGTTTGGCAGCCTAACTCTGGCGCAACTCGGAGGCGCTAAGGAAGCGGGCATTCGGCTGATTCGCCAGTTGGCCGAACGGTATGGGGCGCGCCTATTGGCAGCTATGAAGCTGCCTGATCTGGTCGAGCAGCAGGTCAACCGTCTGGATGTGCTGCAGGTGGAAGATATTCTGCTGAAGGTAATGAACAACCAACTGCGGGCTATCACCAGTTTTGGTCTGTTGCTAGGCGCGATTATTGGCATCATTATGCCTTTCCTCAATCTCTGGCTGATGGGACTGGGCAATTAAGGGTAGAGTTTGCATTCAGCCCTATACCGTCCCTTACCGGCCGCTTGGAGATATGCTTCAATATACTTGTACTACACTTCTTGGAGGTAATAAGCTATGAATAAACACATGCCGGACTTTACTGAGGCCTTGGCGAGCGCCCGGCACTCATTGGTTATCTTTCTATCCGCAGACAGGTGCGACAGGGTTTGGATTTTTTCTGATCCGGGACGAAAGTGGCTTTGTGACGCCTATGTACAAGTAGCGACTGAGCTCGGGCTAAAGCCCTTCCTCATGCTGCTGCCGGGAGACAAATACAGTGAGGAGGATTTGCAGCCTGTGGCCCGCATTTTAGAAACCCTAGGCGATCGGGACATGGTGCTGTCGGTATTCTCAGACGGGATTGCGCGCGACCTTCCCTTTTTCCGCATCTTCCCCAACTTGCGCTCACCCCAGAACTTCAAGGGTATCTCTGGTGTAGTTCGTCAGCGTTATCCGGTAGATGCACTGCTTCAACACTTGCTTACTCCGGTTGACTCTGTAAGTGCCGTTATTAAGGACAGGGAGCAACTTTCAGGTCGCAAGCTGCGCATTACTGCACCTGGTGGAACCGACATCTCGTTGCAGGTGATGGACCCGTTCGTCCTCCCCTGCCAAGTCAGCGGGGAAAACCGGCACGCTTTTCTCCCACCTGCCGAGATCACCTTTGGCGTCGTTCAAGGGTCTGCCCAGGGCAAGCTTGTGGTAGACGTGACGGTCGGTGAGTTTGGCACACCTAGCGCCGGCCTGGTAGATCCCTTAGGTCTGGTGGATGAGCCGGTACACATTCGGGTGGAAGACGGTTATGCAACTGAGATTACCGGAGGTGACATTGCTGCCAGGCTAAAACGCTGCTTTGAACCTTATGGCAAGGCTGACCGCCTGGTGATCGAGCTGGGTTTTGGCCTGTCACAGGGCCAGCCAACCGGGATGATAGGTGCGGATGAGTGCCTGCAGACTACCTGCCACTTCGGTATCGGTGATGATTTCTTTTACGGAGGCACCAACCCGGCCAATACGCATCTGGACTGGGTGATTAAGAACCCTAAGGTTGAGATAATCGGCTAGGTACCGATTTCGATGGTAGCTGGTAACGGATTGTTCTAGTATGCGTGACTTGGTTGCTTGGAACAGAGCATAGCATAGTAAAAGAGCCAGTAGCTTCACAGCCCTGGCTCTTTTGTTGTCCATTATGGGAGTTCGGTATAATCAACCGTCACACTGCGGGTACTATCTGTCCAATCCACTGTCGCTCCGAGGAACTCGCTGATGTATCTGACAGGCACCATCGTACGGGCATTGCGGATTACCGGCACAGTATCCATCTGCTTGGGTACGCCGTTGATGAAGGCGGTCTTACTCCACAGTTTGAACTTAATCGTCTGGTCCCCCTTCACCACTGTGATTTCGCTGGTAGCTTCATGCCACTCAACCTGAGCTCCCAAAGCTTCAACAATCGCCCGTAGGGGCACGATCGTGCGCTTGCTCTGGTCGATGAAGGGTTCTGAGTCAAAGAAAATGGGAACTTCGTTCACGACTACACTCAGCTTGCCTGGACGGTTGAAATAGCCGTAGATCAGGTACTTTTCCCGGTCCCGCTTGAACTGCTCCAGGGCCGGTGTGTAGCGAGCGACTAGCTGCTGAGGCGAAAGCCCTTGGGCCAACCATGTGCCTACTTGATTGGTGCCCATGATTTTCTCAAACATGGTACCGCTGCCCGGGATCTTAAAATTGTTCAGCTGTTTGGCATATGCCATAGCGTAGAAGCCCGTTCTGGCAGGGTTGAAGCGCCGATAGTCGGTGATTTGCAGCCTGACCCCTCCGGCTGAACCCATCATCTCAGGGACGAACCTGACTCCTGGTAGGCCTGCGCTGTTCAACAACTGGGCAAAACGGTTGGCATCGATGCCCTTCCCGCCAATCCATTTGAACTTGTCACCCTGGTATATGCCGGTGCCTTCGCCGAGGCCCGTGGCCATGTAACCAAACACCGAGTCTATGTCTGGTATATTAGGAGAAGTAGCAACCCAGGTGAGCCCGGTGTCCTGGAACACCATATCGCGGGTATATCCCTGCATAGGGATCACGGTCAGGTCTGCGTTGATTTCACGGTTAAAGAAGCGGGCCAACTCACCGGCGGTCATTCCGTGCGCCATCGGCAAAGTATCAACACCGACGAAGGTTTCGTAGGGCTCCTCCAGTACTGGTCCATCCACTATCTGTCCGCCTACCGGGTTTGGCCGGTCCAGAATGATGATTGGCTTGCCGTCGCGCGCGGCAGCCTTCATGGCGTAGTTCATGGTAGACATGTAAGTGTAGGTGCGCGAACCAACATCCTGCACATCAAACAGCAATACGTCAATGTGCTGCAGCATCTCGGCTGTGGGAGTCCTGGTGGCGCCATACAGGCTGTAGACGGGGATGTTGAGGGTCGGGTGCGTATACGACTCTACGTAAGCTCCGGCCTTGGCTTTTCCATCGATGCCGTGCTCGGGTCCATAAAGTGCTGTAAGCTGTACGGTCGGATCGTTCACCAACACGTCGATGGTACTGACGCCTAGGCTGTTCACCCCACTCTGGTTGGTTACCAGGCCTACTCGCTTGCCGGTTATCAAGTGTTGGAAGCGTTCAATCAATACTTCGTTGCCCAGCTTGAACTGGGGAGTCTTAGCCACTGCCATGTGGCGGGATGGCAACGCCATGGTCACAGCTAGGATCGCCAATACCGCTAATAGTTTCCTCATCTCTTCTCTCCTCTGTCTTGAGTTGCTCTATTGTTCAGCAGCTGGGGCAGTAACCCGGTATTCTCGGAAGAAGTCTGCTTGCGTATTTTGACGGCATTATCCGGAGAAAGGTTTCGGTCCCCCTTCCATGAACGCATTTACCGTCTGTTTCGCCTGGCCGGTTCAAGCATCTTCCTTGCCACTCCAAATCGTATTCAATCTGTAATACGCGCTAGCCACCAAGACTATAACGAGCAAGGGTACCAATTGGTCACGCCACATTGCTGGTCCACCTTCTGGAAGCGACGCTCTCAATAAAAAAAGGCGCCCTCGGGCGCCTTTGAAGGTATCGTTATGAACAGGCAATGCGATTGCTCTGCGTTTGACGCGCTCGGTGCAACTGTTTCCGGATCTCAGCAATGCGATCGCTCCGCTCTGCAATCTCGTTTTCAAGCCTTATTACCTGTGTACGCTGCTGCTCAATGCGTTCTTGATACTCCTTTTTCAAATCAGCATTACTTCTGACTACCGTCCCAAGCAGGTTCATACGAATGGAGATATCATCTATTGAGTCTTTACACTCATCCACCTGCTGTGCTATCCGGTCTTTATCAATGAGCAACCTGGCAAGCAACTGTTCCATCTCTTCTACTGTTCTATACTGCATCATTACGCCTCCTCCAAATGTGTCTCTTTTATATCATAGTAAAATTTGCGCAAAATAACGTAACGCCAATTTTCGACACCTTGATGTATACATGATATAATACTCTGTCTATTCATGCAATCAAATCTTTCGGTATACGACCGGATAAACATCCATAGTAGTGGATGGCGCTTATTTAGGTCGCAAATACGCCTGTATGCTCACCTGTTGTCCGCTTAGCTTAAAATATTGGCTGGAATATGTTAAGATTTTATTAAAACCATGAGCTGATGTATGTAGAAAACAAATAACCCGGCAACAGCCGGGTTATTAATGTAACTAAATGCAAATGACTTATGCTTCTGCGGATTGGCGTAAGGCGTTCAGTTCTGCTTCCTGCTTCATAGAGCGGAACGATAGTTTTTCCAAGACGGCAGCCTGCTCTTTGTGCACAGTCGATAGATGTGCTACCTCACTGCAAAGCACACTCACTTCTATACTGTCAGCATGTCGACTCTCGGTCAGTTCCGCCACCTGCGAGAAAATAGCGTCCAGCCTGCGAGCCAGATTTGTCTGTCCGGTTTCCAGTAAGTCAATCTTCTGGCCTAGTCCCTCAAGTTTAACCAGAATCTTTTGCAGCAGGTCTTCCATGTGAATACCCCTCTCATATAGCGCACCTGCGATAAAAATCGAAAAGTCTTCATCACGAGATGTCCATTCTAGAGCATACTTCGCGCTTTTACAACACAATTCGCTAACGTTTGCCAAATTCCTGCAGACTCAGTGCTATATGAAGCTTTAGTTTTCTTGCTGAATGATAATTGTGGTAACAAGCATTCCATTAAAGAGGGATGGTATCTTACCCCGAATTATTGTAATATAGAAGAGTAGTCTGGGTAATGAACCTTAAGGAGGCCTACTATGCGCGACTTACTAAAACTCAGTTTAACTCTGGCACTAGTCTGTGCGATTGCGGCAGCCTCATTAGCCTTCACCAATGCCGTAACGCAACCGATTATCGCTCAAAGTCAGGAAAGAGAGTTTATCAAGAGTATGCAGAGACTGCTTCCTGATGCGGAGCGGTTTGAAGAAGTAGTTGAAGAAGATGTACGCTACTTTGTCGCTTGGGACGGATCAGAGACTGTCGGCGCAGTGGTTGTTGGCGAAGGTGGCGGATATGGCGGAACCATGCAGGTGCTTGTCGGCATCGATGCTGAAGGCAAGGTGAAAGATATTGGTGTCACTGAGCACGAAGAAACCATCGGTATCGGTACAAGGGCACTGCAGCCGTCTTTCCTCGGTCAGTTTTTAGGCAAGACGACTGAGAGCAAGTTGGTTCCTGGCAAGGATGTAGACCTTATACAAGGTGCAACTATTTCTTCCAGGGCTGTTACTACCATTGTCAGCAAGGCTATGGCAGCTTATCAGACTTACGTCGTTGGAACTGCCGATGACGGTTTTGATTTGGCCAAGGTGGCGGATGGCGTTTACGTTGGTACTGCCCAGGGCTTCAAGAACCCGGTCGAGGTGGAAGTGACTGTCCAGGGCGGCAAGATTACGGCTGTCAAGGCCAAGCACAAGGATACCCCTGAGGTAGCTGATGAGGCTGCTACAGAGATTCCGAAGCGAATCGTGGCGGGTCAGAACTGGAAGGTTGATGCTGTTGCTGGTGCTACTGTTACCAGTGACGCTATCATGGAAGCTGTTAAAGCGGCTATCCCTGATACCAGTCTGAAGATTGATGCCGTAGCTGACGGGACTTACACTGCCGAAGGTGAAGGGTTTAACGGACCAGTTAAGGTCAGCGTGGAAGTTGCCGGTGGCAAGGTTCTCAGCATCAAGGTAATCTCCCACAAGGAAACAGAGTATGTGTCAGACCCAGCGTTTGATGGAATCCCGGCTGCAGTGATTGAAAAGCAGACTGTAGAAGTCGACACCGTTTCAGGTGCTACCTACACAAGCGAGGCCTTGATCGAGGCAATCACCAAAGCTCTGGAGAACGCTCCTCGCAAATAGCAATACGAAATTAAAAGAGACCGGGCAACCGGTCTCTTTTCTTGTGCTGTTTTATGCCTATCGCATCAGGTCAAGTGCTGCTGCCACGAACAGCTTGACAGCGCCCTTCATAGCTATTTCATCGAAATCAAATTCGGCAGTGTGGTGCCCGGCGCCGTTATAATCGGCACCAACGCTGAGGAAAGTTGCCTGGCCACCGTTTTGCTGCACGCGCTCCATCATGTAAGTGTAGTCCTCACTGCCGCCACCCTGGCGGTTGCCATCCGGTACGTTAGTGAAGTCGCTAATCTGTACAGCGAGATTGCGTACGCGATCGACCAGTTCAGGGGTGCTTGCCCCGCTCCTTGCCCCGCCCATAGCCTTGACCTCTACTGTGCAGCCGTGCATCGCCGCTGCATTCTCCAGTATGCGCATAGCGTAGTTGTACATATGATCGTTCAACTCGCTGGTTAGCCCGCGGGTTTCGATAGCCAGATGGGCCACTGGTGGAATGACGTTGCGCCCGGTGCCGGCGTTGAGCCTGCCGACGTTGATGCGGGTAGCGCCCTTGCTGTGCCGTGGAATGGCGTATAGGTTGAGTACAGCCGTAGCCGCTGCTAACATTGCGTTGTGTCCGCCTTGTGGGCTGCCTCCAGCGTGAGCTGGTGCACCCTTTATGAATGCATCAAATTTGGAAGTGGCCAGGAAGCCCTCGCGGCCACAGGTGATAGTGCCAGTTTTCACGCCGCTACCCAGGTGGGAAGCAAACATATACTGGACATCATCGAGGATTCCGGAACCGACAACCGCCTTGGCGCCACGGACCCCCTCTTCAGCCGGTTGGAACACTAGCTTGATGGTGCCGGTTAGTTGGTCCTTGATATGCACCAAAGTCTCAGCCACACCCAGGCCGATGGTAGCATGCCCGTCATGTCCACATGAGTGCATGGCAGCCGGATTTACTGACACGTACCCTTCCTGTACCGGGCGATGGTCTGGTGCTTGGGACTCAGCCATGTCTACAGCGTCGATATCAAAACGCATTCCGATTACCGGACCTTCCCCGCAGCGTAGGATGCCTACAACGCCGGTGAAACCGCCCTTGAGCAACGGCAGGAACTCCTGGTCCCCTCCCTGCTCAACAGCACGCTGATAGTGCTTCTCCAGTTCCTGCTCTGATGGCAGCCCCATGCGGTCTTCGTCTTTCACGACCTCACGGCCAAGCTTTACTTCATAGCCCAAATCAATCAACCGGCGAGCAATTAGTGACGCGGTACGGAACTCGGTCCATGCTGATTCGGCGTACTTATGGAAGTCACGACGGATCTCCACTAGTGTTGGTTGCAGCGAGTCAGCTATCTGTTCAATTCTCTCGAGCATTTCATGCACCTCCAGGGATATTTATATATAGATACTTCGCGTTACGAGGCAAAATTCCTTTCAGTATTTGAGGTGTTGTTACAATCTGCCTGACCCGGAGAACGTGTACCGGTCGCTCCAGGTTGAAAAACTGAGACGAAGGGACTGCCCCTCGTCTCAGTTTGGAGTGAAGTGTACGCGGAAAGTGCTGCCCGCCGGCGAGGAATCGATGGTTAGCCTTGCCCGGTGCTTAGCAACGATGCTGTAGCACGCAGACAGCCCTAGGCCTGTCCCGTTTGGCTTGGTTGTAAAAAAGGCAGTGCCAATTTTGCTCCGATACTCAACTGGTATGCCGCAGCCTGTATCGGTAACGTCCAGCACCACGTTGCCTGCCAGCAGATATGTGCTGATAGTGAGCTTGCCTCCCTTATCCATCGCTTCCAGACCATTTCGAACCAGGTTGAGCAGTAATTGCCTGATTTCCTTGGGGTCCATATCTACTGACGGTAAATCCATCAGGTTGAAACAGACCTCCTTGCCTTGCATAATGGCCTCGGCGTCGATTAATGGTTGTAGGGTGCTCACTGTCTTGTTCAGATCATTGGGAGCGATGCTCGCAGTCTGCACTCTCGCCAGTGCAAGAAACTCCGTGATAATGTCGTTCATGCGATCGAGTTCTTCTATCATTGTGTTCATCTGAGGCTTGTAGGCAGCAAGGTCCTGATTGCGCTGCAGCAGCTGCAGGTAACCGCGCACCGTAGTCATTGGATTGCGCACTTCATGGCCGATGCTGGCAGCTATCTCTCCCACTATGTTTAACCGGTCAAGCTTGGCGATTTCAGCCTGTAGCTCTAATACCGACGAAATGTCGCGGGCGAGCGAAGATACTCCGACTATGTTCCCCGCACTATTCTTGATGGGAGAAACGTTCAGGGCTACCTGCACCAATCTGCCTGATTTATGGCGCCGGATTGTATCTGTCTGTATGGCTTGTTCTGCCTTAAGCTGATCTAGGAATGGGAGAGGTGAACTGCGGAGTTCGTCGGGGAACAGCAGTTTGACAGATTGCCCGATCATCTCCTGCTCACCATAGCCAAACATGCGTTCTGCAGCGGGGTTCCAGGTTTTGATTGTCCCATCCAGGCTGGCGCTGTAGATAGCAGTATCTGAGTAACGCACCAAGGCGTGATAGTGTTGCATCTCTTCCTGCAGAAGCTTTTCGCTGGTGATATCCTCAATTTGCGCCATACATAAGGCGTGCTCGTCGGCAGCGTTGAGTAGCGCGGTAACCGTTACCCTGGCCCAGATGATGTCGCCTCTCTTGGTTACATAGCGTTTGTCTATCTCATACGCGTTTTTCTTCCCATCTACTAGTTGACCAAACAGTTCTGAGCTCTGGTCGGTGTCATCAGCCAAGGTGAAAAAGAGAAAACTCTTCTCCTGGATTTCTGGTTGGCAATACCCGAGCATTCGTGAGATGGCCGGATTGGCCTTCAATATGGTCCCGTTTCTATCGAGCAGCCACATGCCGGCAGCAGCAAACTCGCTGACCAGCGAGAATGACTGAACCAATTGCTTGCTTTGGCCAGAATGCTTCCATCTAGCCTTCCCGATACGCACAGGCGCTTGCTGAATGCGTACCTCCTCTTCAGCAATCTTGCTAATAATGCTAAGCAGGTAGATTTGCCCGCCCACATTAATGCTATTCGACTTAACCACGACCGGTACACTCTCCCCGTGCTTGGTGTAATGCACCGTCATCAACCGGATGCCGTGCATAGCGGCAACTCTCATCTGCTTGCGTATGTCAGCTATTGTGCCTGCCGAGCGTAACTGTTGGATGTGCATGCCAAACAACTCTGACCGATCATACCCGTAGAGTTTGAGAGCGGCTGGGTTAGCGTCGACAATGATGCCACCAGGATACGTCATGACCAATACAACTTCCTCTGAGGTTTGCAGTAGATCTGCTAATCCAGATGGAGTTGCAATCGTGTTATTAGCCATACTTTTCCTCCTTGCACAACCTACGTGGCTTTGTTCGGCAGCAAGGTAACGGTTCCCTCTTTATTTGCTCAAAGCATATAAAAGCCGGTCTCTGCTATACTCAGTGATTATCGCCTACTGTTCCTCCATGCCTTGTTGCACCATAGATACTTGGCATATTGGAATGGTCGACGAAACCGGATCTCCAGATCGTCATGATTGCCATGGACTGACTTACCTGGTCTGGCATTCGCTTCGATAATCCACACTCGGTAGTTCCGGTCTAAGGCTAAGTCAACACCTATCTCCCCCATCCGTCCGAAGGACTGCTGTAGCCGGTTACCTATCACTAGCGCCGCTTGATGCACCCGTTGCTCTTTTTCCCTGCAACGGTCTTTGCGCATGCCTATGTGTCGTAGTGCTTCCACTACGCTCATTTTTTCGCCGCCTTGGTCTACATTGGACACCAGGGAGCGTTGCGGACCAACCCGGAAATAGGCATACAGCTGCCACTGGGCTTTGTCATCCTTTTGCATTACTACACGAATGTCCGTGCGACGTCCGTCTATTCTGAGGACAGGTATTTCCTGTTGAATTATCAGAGATTTGCTGCTTGCCCACTCTTCCATCTGAACACGGAGTTGTTCCTCGGTCAGCGATAGCATTCCTCTGTCACCGGTTGTGGCTTGCCACCAAAAACGGCGTACCCCATCCTGCCAGATGCGTACTATGCCCTTGCCCCCACTACCCCGGTCCGGTTTTACATAGACGGACGGGTATCGTGCCAGCATCGACAGCAGGTTTGAAGCATGGTGGTACAAGACTGCATGCGGCAACATGGCTGCAGTGTCTTTATAACCAAGGAGAGCTGTGTGGGTCGTCCACTTGAACAGCTGATTAGGCTCGTTAAGCGGTATGACCCTACGTAGCAGCTTATTGAATCGTGGCAGGAAGCCGCTCCTTGGCGTGGACCGGCGAACATAAACCACGTCTGGTAACCGAAACACCTCCCGGCACCACTTACCGGACTGGTCGTGGAGCCAGCCTCGTACCTGGCACTTACGCAATGATACTCCTCTTAGACTGAAGTAGAACGCGAGCACACCTTCGGCCCTTGCTGCGACCAAATGCAGGTTAGGTTCAGTCGAGGCATGGCTTCCTATGGCAGCTTTTAATGCTTTGGAAGTTACCAGGATACCGACGAGCGGATGCCGGTTCATGATGCTATCCCTCCTTTCTGCAATGCGGTGCAGTACAGACCATCCTTGTTCTCACTACAATATATGCACCTAGTATGTATGGCGATACGCATGTGAGTATTGAGTGTTAGTCGCTGTCTTCAGTTATATTTCGGATATATCACTCGATACACAACTGGAGAATAGGATATGGAGAAGGGAGGTGGGTTTATGCGTAGTCAGCGACCGGTGGTTGGAATACTCGTCTGGTCTACACACATTCGCCGTACCTTACGCGGGGAATATGTGCCACGCATGGAGCTGGCTGTGGACGCGGCCAAAAGCGTCGGCGTAGAGCTATATTTCTTCAGACTGAGTGATGTGGACCTGCAGGATGATCGTATTCACGGTTGGACGAGAAATCAGAACGGGAAATGGGAAAGGTCGGAAATGCCATGGCCAGACGTCGTTCATCTCGCTACCCTGTTAAGCAAGAAGAAGAACAGCAAGGGGCAACGGGTCAAGAGACGAATCTTCCGACAGGCCAAAGCGATCAACTCTCTTGATGTGCTGGGCAAGTGGGAAGTGCACTGGGCTCTTAGCAAGTTCAAGGATACGCAGGAGTTCATACCAGAAACGAGGCTCTACGAAAATGCTTCTGACCTCGCGTCAATGCTGAAGAAACATTGGTCTGTCTTGGCCAAGCCTCGCTATGGTTTTGGAGCACAGAACATATCCAGGGTATGGAACATGGGTAGCGGATTGTTCGGTTGGGAGGATTCGAGCACCGGCGAGAAACTCACTGAACTCCGTTTTGATGAACTGGTGGGCAAGGTGCTGAAGAATGCACAGGGTCGCTTTGTTGTGCAGGAAGAGTTGAGAATTCTGGAGGTTGAGCAGAAGCGCAACAAAGTAAGAGTGATTATGTCCAAAGATGGAAGAGGCAGTTGGAGACATGCTCTTAGCTATGCTTTCATCGGGCACCCAGGTCAGTTTGCAGTCAGCAGGCATCAGGGAGCTACACAACTGCCTCTACCTAAGGGTCTGAGTGTGTTCGGGATTAAAGGGCTTAGTGCATGGTTTATGGCTGCGCGCCTAGTTAGAGTAGCCATGTTAACCGTTCGTCGTTTGGAACAGGCACTAGGCCCTATGGGAGAGATTGGTCTGGACCTCGCCATCGGCGAGGGCAGGAAGGTCTGGGTGATTGAGGCAAACGCCCGCCCAAACAAGAATGATCTACCTTTCAGCGATCAGCGGACTGTCATACGACCATTCCTGCTTATGATGCAATACGCGCTGTTTCTATGGAAAAGTCAGTAGATTAAGCTGAGTCACTGCTAAAGAACTAGGCCATGGGTCCTTGACGCAAATAGGTGGTGAGTGATAGGGAGGCCGTTTCAACGGCCCCCCTATCACTCACTATTTTACCGGGCTGGGGTTAACCCCGTCCGGGATTGGACAGACGTATGTCTCTTCACCTAAGCGATCCTTTAGCTCAGCCTTCGCTGCTTCAATCTTTTCCGGCTGGGCCAATAGGTCTAATGCTGTCCCGGCCATAGCCTTGGCCGCCAATAGCATTCCTTTGTGTGCCCAGGAAGACTTCCCTTGAGCTACCAACTGCCACGAGTGGCCGGGTGTACCAAGGGCGTAGCAACTGGTCCAGCATTGTACAGTCGGCACGTTCCAAGAGACATCTGAGACATCGGTGGACCCGCTCATGGCCTTGTCCGAGTTCTTGTGCGGGAGCACGATGGTGCAGAACTCCTGGCCTTCCAGCTGCTTAGCCAACTCGCGGCCTTCCTTGGTTCCATAGGTCTGGACTAGCGAGTCTAGCTCTTTCTGAGCCTCCGCTTTGTCGAGGGTAGCGCGGATTGACCTGGCGAACTCCACCTCTTCCGGCGTTGGTTCCAGCGCTGTCATGGCCTCCAGGTTGGCCTGCATCAGCTTCTCCAGCGTTTCATTGGGGATTAGGTTGGAACACGCCTTGTCGACCTGGATTTCCACCTTGGTTTGGGTCATCATAGCAGCACCTTGGGCAATTTCATTTACCCACTGGAAGATCTCCTGTACGATATTGTTTTTCGGCGCACGAATCAGGTAAAGCACTTCCGCTTCCGGCTGAACCACGTTCGGGCTCTTGCCGCCCGTGTTGATCACCGCGTAATGCACCCTGGCCTCTGAGATGATGTGCTCGCGCATATAGTTGACGCCTACGTTCATTAGCTCGACAGCATCCAGGGCACTGCGACCGAGGTGCGGTGACCCGCCGGCATGCGATGCTTTTCCAGTGAAGCGGTAGTAAACCTGAATATTGGCCAGGGAAGACCCGGAGAACACACCGTTAGTCGAACCTGCATGCCAAGTAATGGCTGTATCCAGATCAGCAAAGATGCCTGCTCTAGCCATGAAGGCCTTGCCAGAGCCACCTTCCTCACCAGGGCAACCGAAGTACTTAATAGTACCAGGCAAGTTATGCTCTTGCATGTACTCCTTCATTGCAGCAGCTGCTGCCAGGGCACCTACTCCTAGCAACTGGTGACCACAGCCATGTCCGTTAGCACCGGCCTTTAGTGGCTCGCGCTCAGCAATACCAGCCTTCTGGCTGAGGTTACCCAGAGCGTCATACTCACCAAGGAAACCAATCACCGGTTTGCCGCTGCCGAAAGTTCCGACAAAGGCGTACGGTACACCTGCAACTTCCTGCTCAACTATGAAGCCTGCGTCTTCCAAGGCATCACATAACACTTTTGCAGATTGCTTTTCCTCAAAGCGGGTCTCAGCATACTCCCAAATCCGATCGCTTAAGTCGGTATAAGCGTCCTGTTTGCTCTCAATCGATTGGTACAGTTTTGCCTTATCGAACATACTTAACTCCCCTCCCTTATCCTGTAAGCAAGCATTCTACGCGTGGCGAAGTAAATCCTGCTGACGAGTGCATCTACTGCATGTTTAGTCATGGAGTTTAGCAGTAGACTAATAAGGCAACCGGGAATGCGCTACTATGCGCGATAAACTGACCCCTCGCTGACCGTGGTATAATCAACCAGGAGGTGGTTGGGTTGTTACGATGCTCTCTATGCAACCGAGGCTGTATTGGATCGCTACCCCTTTTCAAGGAACTCCCGCCAGAAGATATTCACGATATTGAGCACTTGGTTGTACATCGTACCTACGACAAAGGGGATGTTGTTGTCCGCGAGGGTGATGAACTGGTAGGGCTGTATATCGTTGAGGGTGGTCAGGCCAAGGTGTTTACTCATAACCTAAGCGGCAGTGAATATGTCCTGCGCTTGCTGCAAGTCGGCGACTTTTATGGAGAGCTATCATTGGTGAGTTCCATGCCGGCGTCAGCTTCTGTCCAGGCGCTAACCAATCTAAAACTCTGCTGCATCTCCAGTCATAAGTTGCGGCAATACTTGCTGGATCATCCTGCTGCAGCGCTAAGTATTCTTGATGCTTTGGCTGCGCGGTTACGTCAGGCGGAAAAGCTCTCTGAAGAGTTGGGACTCCTCGACAGTCGCCAACGGGTAGCTGCCCTTCTGCTAAATCTTGCCACACGCCAAGGACGCATCACTGACAAAGGCATCAAGCTACAGCTACAGCTCAATCGTGACGAGTTGGCCAGTATGGTTGGGCTCAGGCAGGAGACCTTTAGTCGTTGCTTGACTGACTTCCGGAGAAACAACTGGATAGTAAGTGAGGGACACAAAGTGCTATATATTCTGGATGAAGCATCATTAAGGGGGCTAGGCCGTAAATAGATAAGCATTTTATGACCTATGTCATGAAAATATCAACGCTTTAAGCGTAAGCTAGTAATAGAAAGTGCTCAACTACTTGCTGAGCGCGAGAACTATCCTAAGGAGGCGTTTGTTGTGACACATGTCTTTAACCCTAGTAACAAGATTGGTGAAATTGTAGCAGAACTGCCAAAGGCAGTGGAAGTTTTCGGCCGATACAAGGTTGACTTCTGTTGCGGTGGCAACAGAGCCCTTGGCGAAGCAATTGCCGAACAAGGCCTGGATACCGAACAGATTCTGACGGCTCTCGATGAAGCTCATGCTCATGCTCAAGCCCTCAAGGAGCAGAAGATCGACTGGCGCACTGCCCCGTTCGTAGAGCTGGTTGACTACATCGTGAACTCGCATCACGCGTATATGCATACTACCTTGCCTGAGCTTAGTCAGATCACAACTACCATTTTGCGAGTCCACGGTGCCGGACATAAAGAACTGTCCAAAGTACACCGGCTCTTTCACTCGCTGAAACTCGAGCTGGAACAGCACCTGATCACCGAAGAGGAAGTACTCTTCCCACTGGTTAAAGAGTACGAGGAAACCAAGTCGGAAGATGTGTTGAAAAAGGCCATCGAGACTATCGATCAGTTGGAGAGTGAGCATGAAGGGGCTGGAGATATCCTGAAGGAGTTACGGGAGATTACCCAGGACTATGCTATCCCGGCCGATGCTTGCGGCACTTACGAGCGCACCTATGCCATGCTGCAGGAAATGGAGAATGACTTGTTCCAGCATATTCACTTGGAGAATAACATCCTGCATCCTCGTCTGAAAGCGCTGCTTGCTGAATAGGCTTATTCCCGGTTAAAAGAAACCTGCGCCTGAAAAAGGCGCAGGTTCTTTATGTGCCATATTATTCTCTGCAGCGGCAGAGATCTGCAAAGCCCTTCCGTTCCAGTTGCTCTTCTACTCCAGCGTAGTAGTAGCAGCGGTAGCCAGTGTCGTCATCACCTGCAAGGATGCCTCTCTGCAGCAACCGTTGCAGTGCTTCCCGCTTGCGCTTACCTCCAGGCATGATGCAATCAATGGCCTCCCAGTCGACCGGTCTGCACGCCGTCTCGACAATCCCCCAAAGCAGCATCTCAAGCTCATCGATCCCCCGGTGGCTGAAGAAGCGTGGCAACCCTAGCCGCTTCAGAATCGGGCCGCATTGACGCGTTATGTTATCACCGTTGACGCGCTCTGAGAGATAAGCATAATCTACCAGGAAATACGATTGACCATTCTCCTCGCGATAAAGACAATACCCTTCGCCACTTGCTAGTGTCTGGTAGAAGTCCGACTGACTGACTGCCTCAACCAGCATCCAGTGCTGGCCATCAACCAGCAGCAGGTTAGACCCTGCCTGGTGCATCTTTAGTAGAGCATCTTCATATTGGGAAAGAGCAATAGCTGTCTCCAGTCCGCAAGTCTTGGCCAACTTTACATGAATGGGTTTGATTGTTCCATCAATCTTGTCTTGATTGTCAAACGCTAAAGCCGCTTCCAAACCAAGATACTGGGCTAACGAGATATTCAGCATCTTCCGCTGTCCGACATCAA
>JAWLDB010000003.1:0-57155 GCA_041686915.1 Bacillota bacterium | reverse complement strand
GGCCTCTTATCGTCCTTGACATTATCAAACTATTGCCGCTATCATAGCCAAGGCAGGAAAAACGCACCCTGCTGTTTAATTGATTTGAGGACAGTAATATGAGAGAGCAGGAGAAGCAATGGATAAGATACATTACCTTAGAGAAAAACTGGATAGCGGCTATCTAGGCCGCATCAAACGGTTCCGCAGAAACGCGCAACTCTACCTGGCTTGCATCGCACTAGGTCAGATCAGCTTAGGAGCTTACCAGGTAACTTACAACCTCTACCTCAGGGCGCTAAACTACTCAACTTCCACCATTGGCATTTTGGTGTTTGTAGAGACCTTGGCAGCTGGTTTAGCATCACTGCCAGCCGGTATAATCAGCGATAGGATCGGCCGGCGCAAAAGTCTATACTATGCCATCATCCTAAGTGGTATGGCAGCTTTCGGGCAGATCAGTTTCACGCAAGCATTACCGATGCTACTGTTCTTCAACTTCATGCGCGGCGCATCCAATACGTTTAAGACTATCTCCCAGGCACCCTTCCTGATGGAGAACAGCGAGCCGGAAGAGCGCGTGCATCTGTTCTCCACCAACCAGGCTCTATCTACCATGGCATCAGTAGTAGGTAGTGCTATGGGTGGCGCATTGCCCGCTCTACTGATGAGCCAATCGTTCATCGATGGACTGGAAATAAACGCTCTACGTTGGACACTGGCCTTATCTATCGGTTTCTACCTGGTGGCAGCCATTCCGGTATTCTTCATCAAAGAGGTCAAGCGCGAGTATAAGCAACGTCCTGCACTGACTGAACTAGGTGCGGCGCTCAAGTCAGAGAACATTCGCCGTCTGGCGATTTTCAACGGTTTTATCGGCATGGGTGCAGGCATGGTTGTTCCTTTCTTCAACGTCTTTTTGCGAGATCAGCTAGGTGCAACCACGGCCCAGGTTGGTTCAATTATGTCAATATCCCGGGTGATACTTACCGTGGCCGTATTAGCCAGCCCGCTCCTGGCGCAGCGCTTTGGGAAGGTACGTGCAGTCTCCATGACGCAGATGATATCAATCCCCTTCTTGCTAACAGCAGGGTATGTGCCCAGCTTGGCAGTCGTCGCGGTAGCATTTTGGATCAGGAACGCTCTGATGAACATGTCGTCACCTATCTCTGGCACGTTTGCCATGGAAATGCTTGAGGGACGGCAAAGAGCAACAGCCAACAGCCTGTTTAATATGACCAACCAGATAACTCGTGCCATAGCTGGCGCCATTGGCGGATTCATGATGGACAGCTTTGGCAACTCATCACCCTATATAGTGACTGCAGTACTCTACTTTATTGCGACGGTCTACTACCGCAAGCACTTCACTAAGGTTGAGCAGGACATGATGGCCAATGAAACGGGCGCGCTAGCTGTCAGCAGGTAGGCGCGACGCGATGACTCGCCAGGCGGCGGAACATGTTCGACCCCTATACCACCATAGGTCTCAGTATGACAGCAAAAAGCACCTGTCGAGTCGGACAGGTGCTTTTGTGTGCCTGAAACCATTATTCCGAGTACTGGGAGTGCAGTACCCTGACGTCGCCCTTGCGTACGGTAACCTTCTGTGCATCGAGATACTCCAGAATGGGCAGGGCGTACTTGCGACTGGTCTGCAACGCATCACGCAGGTCAGCCAAAGCCAGGCTACCCTTCTCACGGATGGTTGCAACCACCTTCTCTTTGGCTGCCAGGTAAGCCTCAGTAGCGAGGGTGATTTCGCCACTCACCTTCACTACTTCGCCCAAGTTATCTAAGGCATTCACCAGTTCGCTCAACCGGTCTGGGCTCTCGCGCAGTAGATCAGACAATTCACTCAGGTCGGGAGGGCTGAACTGATTGGACGTTAGCGCATCCAGTAGCTTGCCACGCAGAACAGCGCTTTGTCCCTTGAACTCAACCTGAAAAGCGGGGGCAGTGATCACACCACCCTTTACTACCAGCTTACCTTCCCCACTCAGCAAGGTGAGAAGGCTGTTAAAGAGCTTACTGGATGCGTTGCGGAAGACCCGGCTACGCAACTCTTCCTTGGGCATGCCAGGACGCAGTGGGTAGCGGCCGTGAAAATCGTTTAGAGCTTTCTGCGCTCGTTCTCCCAGCTTCTGCAGATAGTCAGCATGTATATACGTAGGTTTGCCATCTACCGTCAAAGCGACTGCCAGATCATCCGCCTGCAGTTGTTCAAGCGCCTCAGCCAAATCCTCAGCTGGCCGTCCAGCCAGGCGGAAGAGCTCGTCTTCTGCGGGGAATTCGTCACTATGCTGCAGCAGTGTCTGATTGAGGATCTCGATGTCTCCCCCGCTTTCTCGCCGCATCAGTTCGTCGAGCCCTTCTTGCTTAAACCGCTTACGTTTCTTAGGGTGCGCGTCCAGAATGGTGCCCCCCCCAATAGTAAACATTGGGGAATAGGTACGGACAACAAACCGGTCGCCAGAAAGTACCGCTACCGGTTCTTCCAACCTGAGCTGCACCAAAGCAGTCTCACCAGGCATCAACAGTTCAGCGTCCAACAGCACTGCCCGGCAGAATACCTCACTGGTACCGGTATATAACCTTAGGCGCTCCCTGTTTTCCAGAGGCTTATCTGTATCTTTCAAAAGCTGCAATCGGACATCCAGCATCAGTGTCGGGCTAATCAACCCAGGCGAGACCAACACATCGCCACGCTTGAGGTCGCTGACTTCAAGGCCGGTTACATTCATTGCTACACGTTGCCCGGCGAAGCCCTGATCTGCTTTCTTGCCATGCACTTGCACCGAGCGAACACGGGTTTCCTGGTTACTTGGGTGCACCTCCGCCCTGTCCCCCACGTTAACAATTCCCGAAAGCAAGGTGCCTGTGACTACCGTGCCAAAACCGGTGATGCTGAAGACCCGGTCAATTGGCAAACGAAAAGGCAAGTGCTCGTCCCTAGCTTGCACTTCCTCGGTCAGCTGATCAATAGCTGCAACCAAGTCGTCTAATCCCTGACGGGTGACGGCTGAGACTGGGATTATGGGTGCATCCTCCAAAAATGTGCCCTGCAGGCGATCGTGCACGTCGTCCATCACCAGCTCCAGCCAGTCAGGATCTACCATATCTACCTTGGTCAGGGCGACGATGCCCTGCTTGGTCTCAAGCAAGGACAGTATGTTCAGATGCTCAAGGGTTTGCGGCATGATGCCTTCATCAGCTGCTACCACGAGCACCACAATATCTATCCCGCCCGCGCCTGCAAGCATGTTCTTGATGAATTTCTCGTGACCCGGTACATCAACAATTCCCGCCCGGCGTCCGCCTGGCAAGTCAAAATAGGCAAAGCCCAAGTCAATGGTTATGCCCCGCTCTTTTTCTTCCTTCCACCGGTCCGTATCTATGCCGGTCAAGGCCTTAACCAGCGTTGTCTTACCATGGTCTATATGACCGGCAGTACCAACGATCACGTGTTTCATACCCCTACCCCCTGTAACGCAGCGACAACTGCATCGCGCACAATCGTGTCCTCGCCGGGTTGCAAGGTACGAACGTCGAGCAGTACTTGTTCCCGGTAGATACGGCTAAATACCGCGGCATTACCCAACCGTAACGCTGCCTCAAGACTATTGGCACTCATCTCTTTCGGCACTATGGCTACGGCTGCGCTGGGAAACTCATAACCAGGGAGTGATCCTCCGCCCACTTGGGCCACGCTGTCCACCGCATCAACCTTTGCCAGGTCACCAATCAGTTCCGCTAACTCCGTCTGCAGCTGCCTGGCTTTACACATCAGTTCTTCCGCCGTTGCAGCGAGCATGCGTAGTGTAGGGATTTGGTGCACTGCGTTCGCTTCATCTCTATACAGGCGCAGTGTAGCCTCCAAGCCTGCCAGTGTAAGCTTATCTATGCGAAGCGCTCTGGTGAGCGGGTGCTTGCGGATGCGCCTAATCAGGTCAGCCTTTCCGACAATAACCCCTGCTTGCGGGCCGCCCAAGAGTTTATCTCCGCTGAACGTAACGATGTCCATCCCTGCCTGCAGTGCTTCCTGCACTGTCGGCTCATGAATGTGCCCGAGCTTCTCAAGGTTGATCAGCACTCCGCTACCCAAATCCTCGAGAGCTAGCAAGCCTCGCTCATGGGCTAGTTTGACCATATCCTCACTCGACACTTCCTGAGTGAAACCCACCATGCGGTAATTGCTGGTGTGCACTTTCAGCAGGGCAGCAGTCTCAGGCCGGATGGCACGCTCATAGTCAAACAAATGTGTCTTATTTGTGGCTCCCACCTCTACCAATTGACAGCCGCTCTGCTCCATCACTTCCGGAATGCGGAATGAACCGCCGATTTCCACCAGCTGCCCTCTCGAGACGATTACTTGCTGTCCTTGGGCTAGCGCGCCTAGCACCAGCAGCACTGCCCCAGCATTGTTATTGACTACGATGGCATCTTCTGCGCCGGTCAACTCTGTCAGCAGATCCACTACATGCGAGTAGCGCGAGCCGCGATCACCAGTTTCCACGTCCACTTCCAAAGTAGAGTAGGCACTGGCGACTGCATTAATCTGTTCGCGAGCGACATCAGGTAGCAGCGAACGGCCTAAGTTGGTATGGATGATGATGCCGGTAGCATTGATTACCGGACGCAAGCTAGAACGGTTAGCACGCAACAGGCGCTGTGTCAGCTGCTGATGGAGCGCAGCTAGTTGTGCGTCGAAAGCTGTACCGTTTAGCTCTCCTGACAAGATTTGCTTTCTCCAATCATCCGTCAGCTGGCGCAGTTGCTGTGTCACCTGAGTGCTACCGTACTGTGCAATTATCCGATCAGTCTCGCTCATGCGTAGCACTGTGTCGACGGCAGGCAGCCTGCGCAACAGCATCTGCTGTTCCTGTTTGGACATGCAGACCACCCTCCTCTAGTGCTCCAGCTCTTCTAGATAGCGTTGCACGGCGACTCCAGCGATAGCGCCATCGCCAACGGCTGTTGCCACCTGGCGCAGACTCTTTTGGCGAATATCACCGGCTGCAAACACGCCTGGCAGGCTGGTCTGCATATTCTCATCGGTGATGATATATCCGTGGTCATCAAGCTTGACCAGTTCACGAAACCCTTCATTGTTTGGCAGGAGCCCGATGTAGACAAACACTCCGTCAGCATCCATTGTACGCAACTCGCCGGACACGGTATCCTTTAACCTAAGCCCGGTAACCCTATCTTCTCCCAGGATGTCATCAATGGCAGTATTCCAATGAATCTCTATCTTAGGGTGGCCTTTAAGCTTGGCCTGCACAACCGGAGTAGCACGCAGTGCATCGCGACGAACCAACAGGTGAACGTTGCTGGCATAACGGGTCAGATAAACGGCCTCTTCTACAGCCGAGTCACCACCGCCTACCACAGCAACAACTTTGTCGCGGAAGAAGGCTCCGTCACAAACCGCGCAATATGACACGCCACGACCGCGCAACCGTTCTTCGCCGGGCACACCTAACAGCCGGGACCGCGCACCTGTGGCCAGGATTACCGTCGTAGCTGTCAGCTCACCCTCATAGGTAGTTACCTTTTTTACGTTGCCCGATAGGTCCATGGCTGTCACCTCTGCCAGACGCAACTCCGCTCCAAACTTCTGTGCCTGCTCCAGCATAGAAAAACTTAACTCAAAACCACCAATACCCTGTGGGAAGCCGGGATAGTTTTCGATGTCGAATGTGGTCGCCGCTTGCCCGCCTGCAGCCAGTCGCTCAAAGATGACTGTACGCAGGTTAGCCCGAGCAGCATAAAGGGCTGCAGTTAACCCGGCCGGGCCGGCCCCTACTACGATTACGTCAAATTGATTCTCTGCCATCTTTTCTACCTCCAAGTCGTTAGAGTTGGTCAAAAATAAAGGCCCGGGCTTGCCGGGCACGTGAGCAACTAATCTAAGACATCATAACCCACTTCGTGAACTGCCTGTTTAAGAGCTTCTACAGTCACCTTGGCGGCATCATAGCTTACTTCCACCATGCCGGAAGCGAGGTCGATGTTAACAGATTGCACTCCGTCCAAACCGGACAGTACCCGCGTTACCACGGACTTGCAGTGACCTCACGTCATTCCGGCAACCTTAAGCTTTGCATTTTGCATCTATATTTCCCCCTCAAAGTCTATTTAAGGAACTGAGCCAATACATCCATCAGTTCATCGATGGCCTCATCACCTTGACCGGTGGTGATAGCACTGCGCAGGCAACCACGAGTATGGCCTTCGATCACGGCCAAACCAACCTTGTCGATTCCAGCGCGAATGGCAGCCAATTGCACTAGTACATCTACACAATAGCGCTCCTCTTCCAGCATCCGCTGCACACCACGCACCTGGCCTTCAATACGTTTCAGACGTCTAATCAGGCCGTGCCTGTCATTTACTAAATCTTCGCTACTCATGCTTTGCTTCACGCCTCTTACTTTGACACTTGGCACAATAACCAAAGAAACGCAGGCTGTGGTCTACAATCTGAAAGCCGCTCTCCTTGCCTATCGTCTCCTCCAAGGTATCCAGCAGATCCTCATTAAACTCGAGGATATTCCCACAACCCAGACACAGCAAATGGTGGTGATAATGCTTGTCCCTGTCGAGACTAAACTCATAACGGCGACCGCCGGCCCCAAACTCCAAGCGGGAAACCAATCCTAACTCCTCAAAGAGGTCAAGGGTCCGGTAAATAGTAGCCAACCCTATGTCAGGTGCTTCATCACGTGTACGATCATATATATCCTCTGCAGTCATATGGTCATCTTGGCCCCGCAGTAGTATCCTCAGAATTGCTTCCCGTTGTGGAGTCAGTCTGAGGTCACGCTCCTTCAATATTTCCCTGACATCAGCTACTGTCTTTTTCACATTCGCACCAACTTTCCCGACAAGGCTTTCTTGCCTTCGATTATCCCCTATGTAGGCTCTCATTAAACTGTATCATATTCCTGGCTCAGGCTCCACTAGTCTGGCGCATCAGATAGAAAACAAACCCTAAAGGCAGTGCCTTGTTGGCTACTCTCAAAGCTGATTTGTGCCCGGTGTTCCTCGACTATTCTATAGCATACTGCCAACCCCAGGCCGGTACCATTGTCCTTGGTGCTAAAGAACGGCGATCCGATCCTGTCCTGGATTTCCTCAGGTATGCCAGTCCCCTCATCCTTCACTTCCAATAGTACGCGGCCATCCCGCTCCCAGGTGCTGATAGTAACCGTCCCTCCCTTAGGCATCGCTTCAACGGCATTGCGCACCAAGTTCAGCAAAAGCTGCCTGATCTCCTTTTCGTCCAGCTGCAGCCGCGAGACTGGCGACAAGCGCAACACAGTCTGAGCTTTGGCCAGATTGGCGTCAGCCTGGAGCAGAGGATGCAGTAACCTGATCAGGTGGTTTAGGTCATGCGACTTCAAATCTGTAGCACGGTTGCGAGCAACTGAAAGGAACTCACTGATGATGGAATTAGCTCTGTCCAGTTCGTCAATCATCAGTTCAAAATGCTCGCGATATGCCCGGTATTCATCTTTCTTGCCAAACAGCTGCAAATAACCACGAACCGTAGTCATCGGATTCCTGATCTCATGGCTGATGCTCGCTGCCATCTGTGCGGCCAGGTTGAGCCTGTCCAGGCGCAACATGTCCTTCTCCCATTGCTTCTGCGATGTCATGTCCCGGCCAACTGCGACAATCAAACCTTCATCCAGAATGGAGACTGCTGACCAGGCAATCCACTTGTAGGATCCATCCTTACAACGGTATCTGGTTTCGTAGTGTGTCACACTTTGCCCTTTACCAATAGAGCAGACGGTCTCTTGCAGAGACTGAACATCATCCGGGTGTGTGCGCTCTAGCAAAGGGATGCTAACGTATTCTTCCGGTTCATATCCCAGAATCTGTTTGACAGCCGGGTTAACCCGCTGTAGCTTTCCCTGAATGGAAGAGACCGTGATCAAGTCGGGAGAAGCGTTGAAGAAGCTGTTCAACTCGCGCTGTGTGCGGTTCTTAGCAGCAATCTCCTCCTCCAAGCGATGCGTATGGTCTTGAATGGCATCCAGCAATGGGTTCAACTCTGGCAGAAGCCCCTTGGGTAGGCCCGACTCACCTTGAGCAACAGCCGAAGCAAAGTTTTGCAGTTCCTGCTGAAAACGCAAGAAGAACCACCAGGTGGCTAGCAGAATGATTATCAGAAGCATCGTCCCGGTCAGAACGGTACGGGCAGCGTTCTGCCAGGCTGCTGCATAGACGTCGTTCATCTTCACGTTAGCCCAGGTATGGCCGATGACTTCCCCATGCAGCTTGATGGGATAAGTGACAGCCATGATAGCTGATCCATCCCTCGATAGAGAAGTGGTAGTTTGAATGACATCCGGTTCTCCGGTCTGATAACAGTTAAAATATGGAAGGTCCTTGGATACACTCGTCAAAAGCTGAGAGTCAAAGGGCCAAATTGCGAGCACGCTGTCAAGCTTGATTGAGTAAACGCCAATACCAAGGTCCGGATGGTTCAGCGCAGTCCTATCCAATACAGGCTGAAGTTCCCGGTTCAAGGTTGAAACCTGCGCGTCAACCGGGAGTTCTGCAGCATCTAGTGCCAATAACTGACTGATGACATCATTCTGCAGATGTCTTTCGAGGGAGCTTGCGACCCGCAAGAGCACTTTCTCACGCTCTACTTTTTCCGCACTGAGGAAGCTGCCGCGCACTACCACTACCTGTACAGCCGTGGTGCAGATTACCAGAAGACAAATCCAAATATAGATGCGACGGGTTATTTGCATAGGAAAGAGCATTTTTGAAATACTCATCTGTAATCGCCTCCAAACTCTCCGCACATGCAACTAATTCGACTTTCTGGGTGATATTCCCTTTAAGGCTCAGCACAGGGAACTGAGTATAAGAAAGTACCTGGCTTCAGATGCTGTTGAAAAGGAGGGAGTTCAGATGATGATGCAAGCGCACAGAGCCTTGTTAGTAGTAACACTAGCGGTGGTAGTATTATGTGGTATCCCAGAACAGGTAGTTGCAGATGCAATGTCCAAGTCGAAACCCGGGTTGTCTCTGGAAGCTGTCTGCATAACCCGCATGGCAGACGAAACCGCCCGCTGGTTATCAGCTATGGAGATGGGTAGCATCATCCGCATACTTAGACAATCAAAGCCCTATACTGAGATCAGGGATATTCCTTGGGAATACTGTATCACACTGACTACTGAACAAGGTGAGATAGCCTGTTACTACAATGCAGCTTCCAATCTGATCTGTTTTCCGCCATATACAAGAGCCTTGCAGCTACCTGCGGGATCAGACGATTACATACTGTCGCTGTTTGGCGGCCATCGAGCAAGTCCGAAGGGGGCTACCACCTCATTTGAGGAACCCGAATGAGCAGTGCATCAGTGTGCCATATCTATGCGAACAGAGGCAAAAACAAACCTGCCCATTGGGGCAGGTTTTGTGTATGGAGTTGTTGACACCCATCAGTTATTGTTGGCAGATTTTTGCTTTTGCTCCCGCAAAAGGTCATAGACAACCTGCAATAGCTTTCTAATATCAAAGGGCTTGGCCAAGAAAGCGTCTGCCCCTGCCTCCGCAGCGGTCTCAGGATTTCCGCTGGAACTGACCATAAGAACTGCGACTTGGCTGGTATGCGGGTCGCCTTTTAGTTTGCGGCAGAGCATGTATCCTGAGGTACCAGGTAGGACTACATCCAGAACCAGCAAATCGGGTACCCGTTCCTTGATCGACTGTAGAGCAGCCATGGCACTACCAGCAACGTCCACCTCATATCCGCAGTGTTCAAGATTGCCACGCAGCAATGCACTAATCAGCCGATCGTCTTCGACCACCAGCACACGACAACCAGAACCGTTAACGACGCTACCTATAGGTGGTCGTTCATCTTTCACATACACACTGCCAGGCAAACTCTTGGCTTTGTGTTTTATTCCAGCCGCAATCTCCCCAACTTCCCAATGACTGTTGATAACACGGTGTTCGTTGCTGATAACACCGATTGACAGCGAAATGACGGGATAGCGGACTTCCCTGCCTGCGCGGTCGAGAACGAGGACGCCGTTGCGTTCTCTGTCTTCCGGGTCATACATCAACTTAATCGCGCGGTCGAACCTGGTGATGACTTCACCGCAAACAGCATCGACTACCTCAGGCCTGGTTACTACGACGAAATCGTCTCCACCGATGTGGCCTATCAGGTCATCGCTGTGACCAAATTGCCTGGCAACGTCCTCCATCGTACGGGCTAACAGCTTAATGGCTTCGTCTCCCTGCAAAAAACCGTAGGCATCGTTGTAGGCCTTAAAGTTGTCCATATCAACATAGAGAACGGCGAACTTCTCACCACTCTCCACACGCTCTTTTAACTCGTCTTCAATGCGGATATTCCCCGGCAAACCAGTAAGCGGACTAATCGAACGGGCTCGGCGCGCACTGCGCATATGAGCCATCACTCTGGCCAAGAGCTCAAGCAGCTCAAAAGGCTTGGTAATATAATCGTCTGCTCCCGCTTCAAAGCCTTGCACCTTATCAGCCAAGCTGGCTCGTGAACTAACCAGGATAATCGGGATATGGCTGGTACGGGTATTATTGCGTAACTGCCGGATGACTTCGTAACCGTCCATATCGGGCATAACAACATCAAGCAAAATGAGATGAATAACTTCCTTCTCAACCTGCTTGAGAGCATCCAGTCCACTAGTGGCACTCACAACTTGATAGCCTGCTTCCTGCAGGCTCTTGCGCAGGATGTTTAACGTCAGTCTGTTATCGTCCACGACCAAAATCTTCTTGGTTTCTGTAGCCAAGCTGCCACTCCTCCATCAGGCATCGCAAAATTGCCAGCTCAAACTGCAGAGCTACCGTCGCCTACCTCGAGCAGATTACCCCTGACAAATTGCTGTTCACCATGAGAAAGCAATTTCCCTCTCAAATCCACAAAGTTTTTATGATTTTTCGCGAAAAGTTGGGAACTTACAGACAAGCCATGACGTCTAAATGCAGGAGGGATAACTGCTCTCTTATACTCCTCCCCCTATAAGTTGAAACGCGCCCTAGTCGGGCGCGTCTTTTTTCGCCTATTTGCGGAAGAACCCGGCAATCGCCTCGGCATAAGTCCCCTGGATAGCTCCGTAGGCCAGAGTTCCAAGGATGACATATACGGGATGGACCTTCATAAATTGCAGGAGGACCAAAGCGATTCCGGCGATGATCCAGGCGGGCATTCCGACCTTGAGAATGGCGCCAGGGAAGAAATCTATAACGACCTGCGCCAGTAGAATGACAACAACCGGTTTAATTGCTTTAATCATACCCTTCAGGGCTGGCAGGTCCTTGTACTTGCTTAGCAAGGTAAGCATGATGACCAGAGCCAATATGGAAGGTAGGATCATGGCGGTAGTGCTAACTATCGCGCCTATTATACCTGCTGCTCTGTAGCCAATGTATCCGGACATTTTGGTGGCGATGGGGCCTGGCAGCGTGTTACCAATTGCGAAGGCTTCAGCGAACTCCTCAGCAGTCATCCAGTTGAAGTTCTCAACGGCCTCTATCTTGACCAGTGGTATGAACGACGGTCCACCACCAAACCCCAACAGGCCAATACGGGTAAAACCTATAAACAATTCCCACAAGATTTTTAGCATTTCCCTGTTCCCCCAAACCTACGATTATTTGGTTACTCTATGGGTTGCCATATGCGCCCACTTAACCCATGTACCTTGCATATAACGACAGAGCGTGGTTAACGTCGTCGGTGCCCTTGATTAGCGCTCTACCATCTGTGAAGATGGTGAACTCGACATCTGGCAGTTCAGTCGGGTAAAACTTGAGAGTGAACCGGTTGACCTTTGCACTTCCCGCGGTCTCCAGGCGCTTAACCAGCTGATCAAAGTCAGGAAACGCCTGCTCTGAAGGCTGCACCTGCACAGCGTTGCGCCCGCAGAGGGATGCCGCTTCCCTGCTGTAGCGGCCCTCAAGAAACTCCCTGCTTCCAGCCCCGCAAGCTGGGCAATCGGGATCCTTAGGCAAAGGCAGCGTACGAAACTTCCCTGTCCAAATATTGAACTCAAGCAAATCCTGACGGACAGCCTCAGGGTTAACTATCAGCTTGATTGCCTCTGCAGCCTGGTTAGCAGCCACAATGGCTGTTACACTGCCCAGCACCCCCACCAGATCACATGTATCCATGCTGCCGGCTGCCGGCATCTCGGGCACCATGCAGCGGAAACAGGCTGATTTGTCCGGCATAATGGGCAATACCATCCCCGTCATGCCTAAAGCCCCCCCGTAAACCCACGGAATGCCTTGCTCCAGAGCAACATCATTGATCAGCATGCGTACCAGGAAGTTGTCTGTAGCGTCAATGATCAGATCATGTCCCCGGAGTAGGGCGGTAGCGTTGCGATGATTAATATCTACAACCTGTGCAGAAACGGTGACAATACGGTTGATCTGCTTCAGATGGTTAGCCAGAGCCTGCGCTTTAGGCAAGCCGGCCTGCACGTCCCCCTCAGTATATAAGAATTGCCGCTGGAGGTTGCTGAGTTCCAGCAGATCACGGTCAAAGATACTGAGCTGCCCTATGCCAGCGCGAATAAGAATTTCGGCGGCAACAGAGCCTAGCGCGCCTGCACCGACAATTGCTACTGTAGCTAGCGAGAGTTTGCGCTGACCACTTTCACCGATTTCCGGTAATACGACCTGTCTGGCATAGCGCTCAAACACCCGCCTTACCTCCTACGCCTTGTAAGGTCTCATTCATAGCTCCAGTGCGGTACCCGAGCAAGTCCATGGCTACATAGGTAAAGCCAAGCAGCTGCAAATCCCGGACAATAGTCTCACGTAGGCTAAGCAGTTGCTGCATGTCCTCTGGCAGGACCTCAAGCCGTGCCAGATTGCCGTGATGCCTGACACGATATTGCCTGAATCCGGACTCTCGCAGCAGATCTTCCGCCTGTTCGATCTGCCTCAGTTTGAGACTGTCGACAGCCGAGCCGTACGGGATGCGCGAGGCGAGACAGGCAAAGCTGGGCTTATTCCATGTTGGCAAACCAAAATCTTTGGATAGCTGACGGATTTCTGCTTTCGTCAGGCCTGCTGCTTGCAGCGGGCTGACGATGCCGAGCTCCTGACTGGCTTTATGGCCAGGGCGGTAGTCACTTAAGTCATCAAAGTTGGAGCCATCGACTACTACGGAGTAGCCTCGCGCCTCTGCAATCTCTTGCATTTGTCCAAAAATGGCCTTCTTGCAATGATAGCACCGGTCAGGCGGATTGTCGCGAAATGCCGGAGCGTCCAGCTCGACTGGGTTAATCTCGAGCAGTTCTACACACATTACTTGAGCAAGCTCACGGGTAGCCGCGATTTCGCCTTGGGGGTAAAGGTCGCCTGCCGCGGTGATGGCCAGCACTTGGTTGTGCCCAAGCGCTTCCACAGCAGCATGCAGGAGCAGGGTACTATCCACACCGCCAGAAAATGCTACTACCACACGCTGCTGCTCGCGTAGCAGTTGCAGTACCTGTTCATATTTCTGATGCACTCTGTTTTGCACCCCCCATCTACATTTCCATTGTCTAAAGTTTCTCTCTCAGTTTAACACAGGCCGGAATTGACCGACAAGTATACAATGTACACACGTAAGTTACAGCTCGACCTTCACCATGTCCCGCTCCATTAGCTCCATGCACTCGGCAAGCTTGTTACCCCAGAACGGCTCGCGCCCGAGCGCCTTACGCAGTTGTCTTAGCACATCGACGGTGCGGCGAAGCAGACTGACTACGTCACCTTCTTCTATAGTAGTGATTTCAAGCAGGTCAGGCAGAGACGCCCCGGTAGCCCAGCGATAACCTATCGGCGCTACCTGTGGCGAGTAGATGATGTCTGGTCCTAGCACGCGGTCCTTCTTCAGGTCATCAGCGATGCGCCAGTACTTGCGCAATGCCGGCAGGCGATCCTTGTGGGTGAAGTCGTTGAAGCGACCCTCAAAATCTACGCCACACAGCAGACCGCACAACTCCTGTACACTGAGTTCATCCAGCATGCCAGCAAAGACGAACTCGGTGATCAGAATCTCCTGAAAGTTAATTTCGCTGGCCAGTTCACCTCTGGGGAGGATTTTATCGCCATCAATGTAGCCTAACTGGTCGAGACGCTGCGTGATCAACCGGAAGCGATTGTGCCAGTCGGCTTCGGTGGGCAGACTCTGGAGCTGCGCTTCCATTGCAACAGCCCGCTCACGCAGTGAAACTGCGTCACGCTGCCCGCGTCGGCAGGCATCCATCTTTTGTCGGGTGCATTCCCTAGGGACGACTTGGGCAATCTGCTGGCGCAGTTCAGCGCAGCGTTTCCTTAAGAAGCGTTTCCCTTTCCGAACGTCACGCTCCATGCCCCCGAGGCGAGACTTGGCCCTACGGTAGTTGATAGGACAGGCCAGTTCTCCGAAATCTCCACAGACTGCACCGGCTACCCCTGCCTGCTTGTCTTGTAAACTATGCAACTGTGTTTCCAACATGCGACGCATAGACTCATTTAGATAGTGTGCGAAGCTGGAATTGTATGCAGTGACTATCTGCTCTGGTTCATCCCGGCGGAGCAGGTTCAAGATGGAATTACAGCTCAGCCTGAACTGGCTGCCAATGTCCTCAACAGCCTTGTTGGCGTAATCCTCAAGAATGACAGGCCCCCTGCCATTGCCGCTAATGAGTGTGAACACGTACCCCTGTTCATCGATGCCACGCCGACCTGCTCGACCAGCCATCTGCATGTATTCCTGGGTGGTCAATGGTCGCGTCGATTTGCCATCATACTTGCGCTGCTCGAGGAAGCAAACGCTTTGCACCGGATAGTTAACGCCAACCGAGAAGGTCTCGGTACAATAAAGCACCTTTACCAGTTTCTTCTCGAACAGTTCTTCCACCAAGTCTTTAAGCGCAGGTAACAGACCGGCGTGATGGTAACCAACGCCCTTTAGCAGCATGCGCGCCAAGAGCTGGAAGCCCGAGTTGCTTGTCAAGGCGTAACGATCCCGGTAGGCATCGAGCGCCTGTTGGACTGCCTGATGTTCTTCACGTGTGAGGAAGCTACGCTCCTTCATCGTCTCCATGGCTTTCTCAACACATTGCCTGCGGCTAAAGACAAACATCAAGGCCGGCAAATAGTGTGAGCGCAAGGCCCGCACCAGGTCGCGGTGCTCTGTTAGTTTCAGCTTATCCTGCTCTACCGCCTTAGCCATCTCGGGCAGACGTACAATACCTGTCCCCAGGTTGAAATACCGGTGAGCGAGCGGCACTACCCGCTTTGTCTCAACTACCAAGGCCACGTCCTCATGCCGGATCTCTGACAGCCAACCGATGAACTGCTGCAAGTTGCCGATGGTAGCGCTCAGGCCGAGGAACTTTACATGCGGTGGAGCAAAGATCAAGCTTTCTTCCCAGGCAACTCCCCGGTCTGAGTCAATGTAGTGGATTTCATCGAAGATCAGATAGTGAATATCTGCTGCCCGCTCGGGTTCGGTTAATACCATGTTGCGGTAGATTTCAGTTGTCATCATCACTACCGGAGCTTCGCTGTTGTAAACAACATCTCCGGTGATGATCCCAACCAGTTCCTCCCCGAGGCTGGCTTTGAACTGTCTGTATTTCTGGTTACTAAGCGCCTTAAGGGGCGCAGTATAGATGATACGCTTATTCTCCTTGACGGCTTTTTCTATTAGGTAATCAGCGATCAGGGTCTTACCAACACCCGTCGGAGCACTGACTATTACCGACCGGCCAGCCTCGATGTAGTCCAAAGCTTGTCGTTGGAACGGGTCGAGGATATAGCCCTTGTAAGTCGTATCTGTTATTGTCGGGACATTCATAGCTGCCACTCCCAACCGTCGTATATTTACCGTGCAACCCCTTACGCACGACATATTGGCGACATTCCTATTCTACCACGTAAAGTCCAAAAGTGCCCGTTACGCCCGCGCTCAAAAGCAAAACAAACCGCCTGACGAGCAGGCGGTTTATAGAGACTAACCTCCAGCGGGCGGTGAGAAGAAGAGTACTTCATCCCCGTCAGCCAATATGTGTTCTTTGGTTACTTTCATGCCGTTTACGTTAACTCGCATCACCAGAAGAGAGTCAACACCCAGGTCGGCAAGTAGCTGTCTAACGGTGATAGGTCCAGACCAGACAACCTCCAGTTCATCCTTACCCTCTGGGAAGTAGCTGGCAGTGTGCCCTCTAACTAGCACACTAATTGGCAACGCCCTTGCTCCTCCTCTCGGCAACCACTTTCTCCGCGAAGCCGAGATTCAGCTGTTCCAGCTTATCAGTAGATGGAATGCCGTTTAGGTCCCAACCACGCAGACGGTAGTAGTCGTCCAGCAGTTGGTCAAGCCCTTCCATGGGTATATACTTGCCTTCTGCAGGGCCAGTCGGAATCGGCTCCTCGCTGAACCGAGCGGGCGGATAATCCATGGAGCGTCCGAAGCCAGGAATCTCACGCACCCAGAAACTGCGAGTCAGGTTCCAAACACGCTCTGAGACTTTCATCAGGTCATCCCACGTATACTCTTCACCGGTGACAGCCTGGAAGACCTTCGGATACCAGTCGAGTTCGAAGCCAAGTTCCACCCACTGCAAGCGGCAGAGACAGAGCAGATCAAACATTGGGCGTACGTGCTGTAGTTCAATTACCTTAGCAGCCTTGCCTTCCAATTGCTCGCGGCCGGCCTGTACGTCATAGGTGATCGCCCAAGAACGGTTATGATGCGCTCCTACATCGCAAGTCATATAAGACAACATCATGGCAGGAGCATAGCGTCCTTCGTATCCAGACCACTCCAAACCTTTAACCTGGATGGCGTAACGCTCGGTGCCTTTACCCCATTTTTCGGAAGCGTAGCGTACGCCGTTAGCCAATGCATCGCCTATGCCCTGACGGGTCGCAATCTGGTTGCACAACCAAACGAAGTCATGCACGCTACCAAACCGCAGTTCCTGACCGTCAAGCTGTTCCTTGGTGATTACTCCGTTCTCGTAACACTCCATAGCAAAGCCTACTACGTTACCACCGGAGATGGAATCGAGCCCTAGCTCATCGCACACATAGTTGGCGTAAGCGACGTCTTCGATGGTCTCCATTTCGGTGTTTCCGCCGATCAGCGCCACTGTTTCGTACTCAGGGCCTTCCACGTAAACATCGTATTTCGGAGTCTTGGCCCTGCCGTACTTGCCACAGGGGATCGGGCAGGAGTAACAACCCTTATCAGTGATCTTCAGTTTGTTTACAATCTGCTCTCCATTGATTTGGCTATGTTTGGGGAAATAACTGGTCATGAAATTGTGGGTCGGGAAAGCACCGACTTCGTTCACCCAGTCTGTAACGCCAGCTGTTCCCTGAGGTGTCCATTCTTCAAAGCCCGGCTTGCTGAAGCAGCCTTCGAACATGGCCTTACCAACCTCGAGCACTGCATCCGGATTAGCCAGCGGAATGGACTTAGTACCGCGGACTGCAATCGCTTTCAGGTTCTTGGAACCCATAACAGCTCCAACCCCGGTACGCCCCGCCTGGCGGCCGAAGTCATGGCTGATACAGGCAAAGTAAACCATGTTTTCACCGGCTGGGCCGATGGTGGCAATCTGGAATTCTTCACCGAGGTCGTGCTTAAGCATCGTCTCAGACTCAATAGCGCCCTTGCCCCAGTACTTTTCAGCGTCCCTGACTTCGATCGTGTCGTTTTCAATGAAAAGATAGACCGGTTTGTCTGCCTTGCCCTCGATGATGATGGCATCGTAACCGGCGAACTTAATCTCTGGCGAAATATGTCCGCCCACGTTGCTGTCGCCGTAGCCGCCGGTGGCTGGAGACTTGGCTCCGAAGTGCAGCTTGCCGCTGCCAGGAAGAAATACGCCGGTCAAGGGACCTGGCGCAGCCACGATCTTGTTGTCGGGACCAAGGGGATCTACCCCCGAGCTGACTTCGTCCCAGAGCAGCTTAGCCACAAAGCCGCGGCCGCCCAAATACTCACGGGCCAGGTCTTCAGGCAAAGGCGTGATGCTGTGTGTCCCATCGGTCAGGTTTACGCGCAGAATGTTACCAGCATGGCCGTACATGCAGACACCTCCTATTTAGCTACCCGCTGCAGTACGCCATCGGCATCAACCAAGGCGCCACGCGGGCAGTATTTAATGCATTCACCACAAGCGTCACATTTGATAGGAGCGGTTTCATCGGCATGGACAACAAATGCGTTTTCCGGGCAGGCCTCTACGCAAGCCTGGCAACCGATACATTCTTCACGGTTGAGCACATAAGCGCCGTCCTTTTCCTGAATCGCTCCAGTCGGGCATACGTCAACACAGACACCGCATTGTGTGCAGACTGTCAGCTCATAGTCACCGGGAGCCGGAAAACGGCCCGCAATTTTCAGAGCTGCTTTCTTGGGGTTGTTCTCCTTGAAATGCACGAGAGAGCAGAGCATCTGGCAGACTTTGCAGCCGGAACAGTTGGAGCTAATCGCTTGCAGACGCAAATAAGACACCTCCTAAACTTCAGTCAAGGGACCTCTGCAAAAAGACCCCGATTATAATCTAAATATTTCGCTGAAGATACAGAAATGTCCTCTTTTTGCCACTATAGAAAAGATTAAAAACAAGCAGCCCGGGTATCCCGGGCTGCAAGAACATCTCTATTCCAATTTATGGACGAAACGGCGACCGCATTTGGGAGAGCCGCACTTGTCGCAACGCCATGATCCACATGCCGATGGACAGGGGTATCACGCCCAGGGCTAGCGCTGACTGACCTGTGGAAAGCAACAGGTCATAGACTCCATGCAAGATAGTGGGGACCAATAAGGCCATACGCAAATGGTGGGCCTCTCGTTCGGCGGTGCGGGCAAACTTGGCCCGACCGAAATAGTATCCCATTGCGGCGGCAAATAAGGCATGCCCTGGAACAGCAAGCACGGCGCGCAATACGGCTACCTGCAGCCCTCCCTGAGCCACGTAAAGAATATTCTCCAAAGCAGCGAAACCCAGCGAAGCAGTGACAGCATAAATCATTCCATCGTATGGCTCATTGAACGCTGGATGGTTGTAGGTTTGTCGCTGCACTACCCAGTATTTAAGACCCTCTTCCACCAGGGCGATTATCAAGAAGTTCTCAATCACCAGATAACTCAGTGACTCGGGATTAAGTATGGAACCTAAGAAGTTGATGGCCAGTACGCCCGTGATAGCAGCTACGAGTGTAACTGCCATTCCGTAAATGAACACGCGCACTAGCAAGCCTCTAGGTTCCCTATCGTACTTGTCCCGCACATAAAAAAATGTGAGCAGGGCCCACACCGGTGCAGTGGCTAAGACTAGAACGTTCAGCATGCAGTGTCTCCTTCCAAAGACGTGGTATCAATATTCTACCACGCAGTGACGAATACTTGCTAGCAGATGCTGACAATTGCGATGAGGAGAAGAAGAGAATAGACCTGACACGAGGTGTCAGGTCTATTCCTTATTCACAGTTCTGTTGATTACCTTGCCTGGTAGACCAAATCGAGATGAACAACCTTGCGGTCTTGGTCTCCCAATCTGGTACTCTTGCGGTCGATTTCCAGGAAAGAGCCGTCAGTGAAACTGAACTTCAAACGGATGACCATGGGATCAATTCCCTGGGAGGTAGCTTCGGTTACCTGGATGCCACTGATTGTCTTGCCTTCAAACCGCTTTAGTAGATCTGCGTCCGACACGAACTGGAAGGACTGAATAATCGTCGCTGCCTGCATCTCCGGACTAACTTGAACGCTGATCGACATCACCCCCTAAATTTAATGACCTTGGAACTCCCTTAACCGCAAATCATTTTTCTTAATATACTTATTACTTTACAGCCAAGAGATTTCCTGCTTCCGTCGCCCGATTTGTTTGAGTAAATTTTGTCCAGATACTACTGAATATACTCAAAACGCTCAGATTATTTGCGGTAATTTTTTCCTACCATCCTAGACCACGATGCGGGAGACACTAAGTAAGCAAAGGAGGTTATCATTCGATGGGTGGAAAAGCCAAGATGTATCAAAAACGCGTTTACGGACAGTCGGAAATGGCAGCTGAGTTGAACATCCCTGTTGACCACCCGCATCCACGGGAAGCAAAGTCACAGAAGGCTCAACTCCGCAGCGGACATAAGCATGGTACACGCAAGGACTACAAAATTGGCATGCACAAGAAGATAACCTAGACTTGCAAAAGGCCTTCTACCAGGCAGGTAGAAGGCCTTATATCATATTGTTTCGTCGGTGTTCGCAAGTCTTAACCGAATGAACAACATGGGGACCAAACATGTTCCTGACAAACCTAACAAAGCATAGCGTAACCAACTCCCCCAAAAGTCGGCCGGCAGGATCACTTTCAACCCTATCCGCAATGCGGCAACCAATCCTAGCCCTACCAAGAGCTTGGTAGCCTGAGTGATCAGTGCCCCCTGCTCTCTAAACTGCACATATTGTCTCTCAAGAGCCGCGCCAATCGTAAAACCGGCGAAAAAACCAAGCAGCTTCCCGGCAGTATCATTTCGGTAGATTGGTAGGGTACAAAGCGGCGCTACAGCAATCAACAGAGCTTGCCGTATACTGCCTGGTATTAGACTAGTACGGGATTCCAGCCGAAAGAAGAGTAGTAGCACCAAAGCGCCAATCAGGGCCCCGGCGATGATATCCACCGGGAAATGCAACCCCAAATAAGGACGAGAAACTGCAACCAACACGGTAATCATCCCGGCCAGCACCCAAAACCAGAAGCGCTTTCGGTTGGTCGCGACGAAGCCCCAGAAGGTTACGGTACCCTGCGCATGGCCGCTAGGGAAAGAGTAGCCAGGGCCTGACTCGGCAAACAAGATGCGCGCACCCTCTGCCATAGTGGGCCGTGGAGCCCGCAAGGTATCTTTTAACAATGAGTTCAGGTACATGCTAAGCAGAAAGACGGTAGCCAGGCGCATACCCTCGCTCTTGTTATAACACCAGTAAATCAGGGGAATAGCCAACAGGTAGAACTCTTCCATACCGAACAGGGTAACCGCGATGAAGAACCGATCCAGCCAAGGCGTGCTATAGCTCTGCAGCCAGAGGATGAAGTCCATAGTGCACCTCCGTCATTTCTCTATACCGATAATACGGTCAGGTTGCACTACCGTCAACAGTACGCGAACGCGCCAAAAGAGCCACCATCGGGTGGCTCTGTGGCCTAGTCATGCGGCAGGCTTTCCAGCATAAGCTTGCGCTCTGCCCCGCTAATCATCCTGTCCATAACGGCTGCAATTGCAACGGTTCCGACAACGCTGGCAGCCCAGCGCGTCATGCTCCAAACTGGCCCGAGAGCGGCGGTCTCAAACAAAAACATAGGTATCTTAAGTGTCGCCCATGCGCTCAAAAAGGTAAAAACATTGCGCATGGATGCGCCTTTCTGCATCATCACGACAGCCACCGGAAACGCTCCATATAGCGGACCGGCGGAGGCAGCTCCCAAGCCTATGCTGATAAGGGTTCCCCTAATACCCGATCCTTCACCCATCAGTTTAATCATCAGCTGTCTTGGCACCCATACATCCATTAAACCTAGCAGGATGAATATAGGTGGAATGACAAACAGCATCTCGCGGAAGTTGGACACGGTGTAATTGGTGATTTTCTGCCCGATAGCCGGCTGCCAGATTAGGATCGCGATATCAATCAAGACAATAGCGATGAACAACCAATAACGCTTCATAAGCTTCATCTGACCACCACCCCCAAAAGGAAAGCTACCAGGAAAGAGTAGACATAGCTCAGTCCGTTACGCAGGTATGCTGCTTTCGCTCCAAAGTGCTTGCGTTCAAGCGGCATAGTAACAAAGCCAACCATCATTAGCGTGGAAACGAATACTGCCACCTGCATAACACCGGCCCCGCGCTCAAGAAGTGAAGCAGCCAGGGGGAATGACACAAAGCCAGGTATGAGGGTGATTGCTCCAACGATTGATGCTATAACCATACCCAACACGCCCGACCTGCCACCAATTACGGATGAAATCACCTCAGGAGACAAGATGGTCAGCACCAGGCCAACTAGGGCAAGCACTCCGGAGAAATCGGGTAATAGATTGCTGAAAGACTTCCAAGCCTTCACCAATGCTTGTTTGGTTTTTTTGCGATCAGCGATGGCGGAAGCAACGAGGCCTACGGCCGCCAATAGGTACATGATTATTGAAAACATCTTTAGCTGCTCCTTCCAGTTTGATATAGCCTATTCTCTCTCTGTTTGAAAGGCTTGTTTAACCTTGTCATAGCGATTTAGGAAGCCCTGTAGCTTGGCAATTGTCCTCTGAACGTTGACTTCCCATGCAGCCAAATAGTCGCGACCTCCGTCAGTCAGTGTATACTGCCTGCGAGCTGGTCCAGCGCCTCCTGTGTCCCAGGTGGACTCTATGACGCCAGCTTCCTCCAACCTTCTCAAGGTTCGGTAGACAAGGCCGGCATCGGGGGCTTCTTCTGCCATACTGCTTTCGGCAAGCTGCTCCATCAGCTGGTAGCCATAAGAGGGCTGTTCAGCCAACAATACTAGCAGACATGGCTCAAGAAAGCGTTCCATCTTAGTATTGATGCAGCGGCAATGACCGGGGCCCTTTCCCTGCTTCACCATCATTTTCACCTCGCTATATGCATGCGTCATATATATTATCTACTCACCTATAGCTTCTAGTCAAGCAAGTTTCAGTAGTTATTTCTAGAACGAACAAAAACCGCGCATCAGCGCGGTTTCTCTTTGCCTATTTATGTGCAGTTACTGTATCGGTCTCGCCATCCCAGGTGACAGTATAGCCAAGCGACTCCAGCAGCTGACGCACGGGTGCGTATGACCTGCCGTCGATGATCTGCAGTGGAAGCTCATAGCCCTCGATTAGCAAGCGCGGACCTTCGACCTCGCGTGGCTCTTCGGGCCATTTGCCTTCAGCGATGAATTGCATTACTGCTTGCGCAATAGCCTCAGCCGCCTGATCCATCCAGCCTGATTTGATCATATCGGCATCTTCGGGGCTGCTGACGAAGGCTCCCTCGTAGAGCACAGCGACTGTATCCTCATCCATTACGTCCCGTATTATATAGTAGTAGTCGGCTCCACTCCGCAATATGCGCGTCTTAGTCCCTCGGGAAGGCATGCCAGTTGCTGCCAATCGCTCTATCATAAACTTGGCTAATGCGTCATCGCGGTGATTATTAGCAGAGTGGTACACTTCTGTCCCACGGGCTAAATTGGTGCTCGCAGAGTTATAGTGAATGGAGATACAGATATGCGGGTTGAAGCTGGCGATCCGCCGCAGGCGTGCAGACCTCGACAAGGAGACATCTGATTCGCGACTAAGTGCCACCTGCATTGATATGCCGGCAGCGCGGGCTTTCGCTCTCAGTAGATCTTGCGCTCGCCTGGCAGTATACAGATTGAGCTCCTTTTCCACCAAGCCATTGCCTACAGCGCCACTATCTCCTCCGCCATGTCCAACATCGAACATTACTCTCATGGTAAACCCCCTTTCCTCAGTCTGTTATATCAGTATATGCAATACCGTAGTATAACGTTTTACATATAATGGTTGTAAGCAGTTTCGACTTTCGTCATGATGGTTTCGCTCCAGGTCATGCAATTTGTTACTTTTGTCATAGATTAGTATGAAAGTCAGCAGTCTGTATACAGGAAAGCCCGTTCATGACGCCTAACACTTTATAGCAAGGGGGGATGGAGATGAGCAGACTCAAGCGGTTTTCCCGCATGGCTAGGCTGGTAATGCTAATCCTGCTTGCAGGCTTGATAGCTGCATACTTCTTGGTTATGCGTACCGGGATTAGCACGTGGGGACGGGGCTCAGGGGACGAACCCTATTCCTTCTACCCAACTGCCGCCCAACTCTCTGATAGGGTCCAGGCACTGGCTAGCAAATACCCAGAGCTGATAACCGTGCATGAAATTGGCACGACCCTGCAAGGTAAACCGTTGCTTGGGGTGAGCATTGCTGCCCCGGGAACACAGCCAGCAGACTCCCGTCCGGCACTACTGGTGATTGCCCAACAGCATGGCCGGGAGGCTATTGCCAACCAGGTTGCCCTCTATTCCATGGAAGCTTTGCTGCGAGAATATGTTTCGAATCCCGTGGTCAAGCACCTGCTAAGCAGCCGTACGATCTATTATGTTCCTCAAGCCAATCCTGATGGGAATGACATCTTCCTGACCAGCGACTCTACTCACCGTGGAAATGCCCGTACAGCAGACCTGGACAGTGATGGGGAGTTTAGTGAGGATAGCCGTGATGCAGCGGGGGCAGGAACATTCGGCAGGCATATAGTCAAGTTCACCGATGAGTGGATCAGCCAGACTGCTGGCAACGTCTTTTCGGATAACTGGAGCGAGCGCGATGAGAACGGCAAATACAAGCATGCCAGAGGCTACTGGACGCTCGGATATGTTAATGAGCGCGGTACTGCGATAAAGCAGTTGGATAACGACGGCGACGGCAAGGTCAATGAAGATGATTTAGTAGGCGTAGACCTAAACCGCAATTGGGACCTCGAGTGGGAGCAGGGCATCTCCGACCCCAAATCTCTGACATATAGAGGCAGCAAACCTTTTAGCGAGCCTGAAGCCGCTGCAATCAGAGACTTTGTGTTGGCGCACCCGAACATTTTCGCTGCTGCTGAGTACCACTCAGGAGCGGACGTCATCCTGATGCCTTGGAGCAAGACTCGGGATGAGCTGCCACCCGAATATCATATACTGGACCTCTTGGCCCGCAAAAGTAGCCAGTTGACTAAATCTCAGCATACTGTGGCAAGCCAGGGTCTATATCTGGCATATGGCACTATCAAAGATTGGTTGTATGACCAGGGTATCCTCACACTTGTGCCTGAAGTCTACCGCGGACCCTACTATAGTGGCGTGAGGCGGCTGTGGCCCACGAACTACTACATAGCTTATGGCTCGTCTGCTCAGCAATTTAATCCTCCGCCACGGGAGATAAAGCAGCATGCTGAGCGTTGGCAGCAGATTGCGCCCTACCTGCTGTCTGCGTTGCCGGATCCCTATATGGCCAACATTCGCTTGGCGAACCAAAAACTTAGGCTTGAAGTAGGTAATTCCGGCTTAATTGGCTGCAATCTGCGCCTTACGCTCTTTATGGGAAATACGCGGGTGTTCAGCAGCACCTGGACTGCAGTCAGCCAAGCAAAGCATAATGTGACCATCCCACTTGCACGTGACGGGGCATACCAGTTGGTGCTTGTCAGCCAGCCAGACATCAAGATCAGACAGCGCCAACCCCAAGAGCTGTTACTTAGCTTCCAAGTTGCACACGGCATAATTGAGGGGCTGGATGACATGCCAGCGCCTCCTGACGTTAGCACGCTCTTTGGGACGGCACGGTGATCCCCTGGGAAGCTCTGAGCGTATTGGCAACGTCCTCCCGGCAGACCATGAGGTCTGCCGGGTTTTCTTTACATACTTTCCAATACTATAACCTGAATCAAATTGCTATGGTATAATGTGTACGGTTACGTCAGTCAAACCAAACAAGAAATGGAGGATGAGCCATGAGCAAAGCTCTACTCACAGGCAACGAGGCTATTGCCCGCGGTGCCTATGAATACGGGGTACTGGTAGCCACAGCTTACCCTGGTACTCCCAGCACCGAGATCCTGGAAAACGTGGCTAATTACAAAGAGATCAAAGCCCAATGGTCACCTAACGAAAAGGTAGCATTGGAAGCAGCAGTCGGCGCTGCCATCGGCGGAGCGCGCACTCTTTGCGCAATGAAGCACGTCGGTGTCAACGTGGCAGCTGACCCCCTCTTTACTTTCTCCTACACTGGAGTTAATGGGGGCCTAGTGCTAATTTCTGCAGATGACCCAGGCATGCATAGCTCGCAGAACGAACAGGACAATCGCCTGTATGCCCGTTTTGCCAAAATAGGCCTGCTCGAACCGGCCGATAGCCAGGAAGCCAAGGATATGGTTGGCGCTGCTTTGGACATCAGCGAGCGGTTTGATGTTCCTGTGCTGCTGCGTACTACTACCCGCATTTCTCACTCCAAGACTTTGGTTGATCTGCTCGAGCCTATGGATCGCACTCCCAAGGCATATAAGAAAGATGCAGCGAAGTTTGTAGCCATCCCCGCTCATGCCCGCGCTAGGCACCTCGTTGTCGAGGAGAGGCTGAAGGCCATGGCTGACTTCAGTGAAGAAACCGAGCTCAACCGCATTGAGTGGGCCGATAAGAAGATCGGCATTATCACCAGCGGTATAATTTATCAATATGTGAAAGAGGCTTTGCCGAACGCTTCTATACTGAAGCTCGGTTACACCAACCCGCTACCTCTTAAGAAAATTGCAGTTTTCGCCAAGGAAGTTGAACAGCTTTGGGTGGTTGAAGAACTGGAACCATTCATGGAAGAGCAGATTCGCGCTGCCGGCATTAACGTGCATGGTGGAAAAGAACAGCTCACCAACATTGGCGAGCTGACCCCGAGCATGATTCGTGCTGCCATCATCGGTGAAGCATCTGCAGTAACCAGAGAAGCTACAGCTGTCGCTATGCGTCCTCCTGTGCTCTGCCCGGGTTGTCCGCATCGTGGCGTCTTCTATGCGTTGCGCATGAACCGCAAAGTTGTTACCGGTGACATCGGTTGCTACACCCTAGGTGCTTTGGCTCCGCTTGAGTCCATGGACACAACCATCTGTATGGGTGCCAGCATTCCATCCGCCCTCGGCATGGAGAAGGCGCATCCCGAACTCGCTGACAAGCTGGTTGCAGTCATCGGCGATTCCACCTTCATGCATTCCGGTATCACTGGTTTGATTGATACGGTTTACAACCGTGGCACAACTACCACTATGATCCTGGACAACAGCATCACCGCTATGACCGGGCACCAGCACCATCCTGGTACCGGCCAGACACTGCAGGGCGACCCGGCTCCGCAAGTTGACATTGAGGGCCTCTGCCGCGCGGTCGGCGTCAAGCGCGTCCGTGTAATTGACCCAGGCGATCTGAAGGCATTGGATGAAGCCATTAAGGAAGAGACCGCAGTGCGCGAGCCTTCTGTCATCATCACCAAGATGCCTTGTGCACTGATCGTCAAGCAAGATAAGCCACGCATCACCGTGAAGCACGACAAGTGCGTAGGGTGCCGCATGTGTATGCGTTTAGGCTGCCCGGCCATCAGCCACGCCGATAAGAAGAGCACGATTGACCCGGCTCTTTGCGTAGGTTGCGGCCTTTGCGTCCAGGTCTGTAAGTTCGATGCCATGGTTCCGGAGGGGGTTCAATAATGAGCAATAACTTGAACATTCTGCTGGTTGGCGTTGGCGGTCAGGGAACTATCCTGGCCAGTAAGATTCTCGCTGAAGTAGCTCAGATGGAGGGCTACGACGTAAAGATGACTGAAATTCACGGCATGGCCCAGCGCGGCGGTAGCGTTGTGACCCAGGTACGCATGGGCCAGAAGGTCTACTCTCCCCTGATCGAGCCTGGCCAGGCTGACTATATCATCGCCTTTGAGCAACTGGAGGCTCTGCGCTACCTGCACTTCCTCACTGAGGAAGGCACTGCAGTAGTAAACAGCCAGAAGATCAATCCGATGTCCGTCATCACCGGGGCTGCGCAATACCCTGGAGATGTGCTGGAGAAAGTGCAGTCTTCTGCCAAGAACGTTGTCGTACTTGATGCACTAAGTATCGCGCGCGACCTGGGTAACACTCGTGCAGTTAACGTAGTCCTGCTCGGTGCCTTGGCCAAGGGCATGAAGATTGCCAAGCAGCAATGGCTGACTGCTTTGGAAAAAACCGTACCGGCCCGCTTCCTGGACCTGAACCTCAAAGCTTTTGAGGCTGGATACCAGGCCTAGTTCAAAGTATCAACGGGGGTCCCACGTGGACCCCCGTTTTGTGTTTCTCAGGTCATATATGCGGGGCTTGTGTTATACTAAAATGACACCCGCTAACTGAAAGAAGGTATGACAAGATGAAAAAGCGTGGCGATTTGGTTTTGGCTTTGGTACTGCTAGTAGCTCTCGCGGGCAGCTGGCTTTATATTACACAGCTCAGCCGGGATAATTTGACGGCCGTGGTATCGCAGGACGGCAAAGTAATCAGGGAGATCAATCTTACCGCTGTGGAAGAGCCGTTTCAGTTTAGGGTGGACGATGGCCAAGGCGGTTTTAATATCATTGAAGTTGAGCGTGGCCGAATCCGCGTGTTGGAAGCAAATTGCCCTGAGCAGGTAGATGTCCGCCAAGGGTGGATATCCGCTCCACATGAGTCTTTAGTCTGCCTGCCCCATCGCCTGGTGGTTAGTATCCGGAGCAGCAAAGATAAATCGCCGGTGGACGGTATCGTTCGGTAAATCAAAGTAAAACAGGGACCGCATTGCGGTCCCTGTATTTTTTTAAGTTAGTCTAGAGTGCTCCAGCAGTCTGAAGGATCTGTTTGAGCTCTGGCAGATTACGCTCATCGAGTGGTAACAGCGGACGCCTGGTTTCTCCGCCGTTATACCCAAGCAGTTCCATCGCAGCTTTCAGGCCACTGATGCCCCAACGGGAGGTGACAGCAGCATTTGGCGCCAGCAGCAGTTGCTGCAGTGCTACAGCTTTGTCATTTTGCCCTGCTTTCACTGCATCAAACAGTTGCACACATTCTTCCGGCATGATGTTAGCCACGGCAAGCGTGCCACCTACTCCGCCGAGAGCGAGGGTTGCATAGAGGAAACTGCCGGATCCGGCAAAGACAGAGAAGTCGTCCGGAGTGCTGGCAACGATTTCTGCGATTTGCACAATATTGCCACCACTGTCCTTCACGCCAACAATGTTCTCATGTTTCGCCAGCTTAGCCACCAGCGCAGCTGACATGTTGATGCCGGTGTTGCGCGGCATGTTGTACAGCATCACCGGGATTGGTGATGCTTCTGCTACGTCTAGGAAGAAGCGTTCTAGCGCAGCGTCGGTCATGCTGCCTTTGTAATAATTTGGAGTCAAGACCAGAGCAGCGTCCGCACCTACGGTGGCTGCATAGCGGGAAAGACGGATAGTGTCTTTAGTAGATTCACAGCCGGTCCCGGCGATGATGCGTTTGTTTGCGTCAGTATGCTGGCGGACGAACTCAATCAGTGCCATCTTCTCATCCATGTCCATCAACGCAAACTCACCGTTGGAGCCGAGCACCACCAGACCAGCCAGCCTAGTTTGAGAATAGCGTTCGAGATTTGGCTTCAGCGCATCATAGTTGATCTCGTCTGAAAGAAACGGTGTCGCAATCGGTGCATAAATGCCTGTAAACATCTGTAAGCCTCCGTTACTTATTCTCAGCGTAAACGCGGTCAAACGCAGCAACCGCTGCATCAGCGTCAACCTTGTGACCGAGCTCTGTCAGCACTTCTGCCACGAGGCGCAACGCTTTTTGCAGCTCATCAACCGTAACATTACCCATATGACCTACGCGGAAGGCTTTTCCAGCCAAAGCAGCCAAGGCGCCTGCAAAGACAACTCCCCGCTTGCCTAGTGCAGCCCGGAAGGCAGCATCCTCTACACCCTCTGGATAGAGCACGCAGGAGAGAGTCGGCGCAGCTACCTCTTCAACAGCCAGCGCTGACATGCCAAACTCGGCTAGCGCAGCGCGCATAGCTTTGCCCATAGCGCGATTGCGGCGGAAGCGGTTTTCAATGCCTTCAGCCATGATTATCTGCATGGCTTTGTGGTACGCGTAAACCATGTTGACGGCCGGGGTGGCAAAGTACTTGCCAGGGTTATGCATGATCGGAAGCCAATTCTTGATGTCACCGTAGTAAGCGGGGATACGATCCATTGCATCGCGGGCTGCTAGTGCCTCTTTGCTGAAGCCAAGGACCAGCAGTCCCGGAGGAACGCCGATAGCTTTCTGGCTACCTGTCAGCACCACGTCAATGTGGTAATCCGGATTATCGTCATACGCCTTGCCCATGTCTTCAGCCACGCCAGCTGTAGCGCAAACGCCATCCAGGATGAATAGAGCGCCATGTTGCTTAACCAGAGGAACTAGAGTTTCCAAATCAGCTTCCACACCAGTAGATGTATCTACATGGGTGACAGTGACTGCCTTGTACTGCTTTTGAGCAAGCTGCTCTGCTACTGCCTTGGAATAGACGCGTTTACCCCATTCGCTCTTGATAACGTCTGCCTCTATACCGAATGCTGCAGCTAGTTGCACAAAGCGGTCGCCGAAGTACCCTTGGCTAAGCACGAGAATGCGCTCTCCAGGGGCAACTGTATTAACCAGGGCCATTTCCATGGCTAAGGTGCCTGTTCCGGCAACCAACAGCACTTCGCCGTCCTGATTGTTCAGCAGCTGACGGGTCATTTGCAGGCTTTCTTTCTGGATTTCGACAAAACGTGGGTCTGTATGTGACCACGTCTCAGCGGACAGAGCCTCGAGAATCTCGTCCACTACCGGAGTCGGGCCAGGGATCAACAGTAATTCTTTACTTGGCATTTGATGAAACCTCCCTTTTAACTGAGTTAACAACTCATTGCCTAAATCGTGCATACAACATACACGTTGGTATTCGACGCAGTCCAGTATGCTCCTGCTTAGTCAATCGAAATAAGTCAAATCCAGTTACACGTAAATCATCTTGGCTGTCATCCCGCCATCAACTGTCAAATTGACGCCGGTGATGAAACCTGCCTGTTCAGAAGCGAGGTACAGGCAAGCTTGCGCGACATCCTCCGGCTTGCCCACACGCCCCACTGGATGCTGTGCATGGTCAGCGTGACTGAGTTCAGCCTGTTCGCGCACCGATAGTTTCTGCCAACCAGTTACATCTATCCATCCAGGAGAAATGGCATTGACGCGAACGCTGTCTTGAGCAAGACTGATGGCCAAGCTATGGGTAAGCGCAATCAGCCCTCCTTTCGACGCCGAATATGGCTCAGTGTTTGCTTCCGACATGAAGGCCCGAGTAGAAGCTACGTTAATGATTGCGGCTTTACCAGCTTGACGAAACAGAGGCAGCAAGTACTTAGTCATCAGATAGGGTGCCCGCAGGTTGACATTTAGCACATGGTCCCACTCTGCTGTTAGTCGATGTTCAATCGAGGCGTTGCTGCTAATCGCGGCATTGTTGACCAGTACATCCACGCGGCCATGTCTTGCAAATAGATCATTTGCTAACTGTTCAATCTGTGGTTCGGCAGCCACGTCTATGGGGATGAACTCGGCCTTGCCTCCGCGCATGCGAATCTCCCGAATTGCTTCGTCTCCTGCTTCCACGTCAATCTCAGCAATGACCACCTGCGCTCCAGCATCGGCGAATGCGTATGCCGTGGCCCGGCCAATGCCTTGCCCTCCACCAGTAATAACTACGACTTTGCTCTGCATCTATGCACGCTCCTCTTTGGGAATTTTTATGACAGCCGAAATGCCGTCGCATATTTATGTAAACTAGGTAACAGCTGTAGCAGCAGGCATCACCAGTCTCTGGTTATCGTTAAGCACTCAACCTCATCGCATATCCATTCATCAGCATTGCACTATATTAGGCACTCTGCTGCAATTTTCCTTTGAGTGTTATGGTCAACCAGTCTATAATCAAACGTACATGCTTGGTCAACTAGAGAGAGACTGCACCACCTTCTCTGCACCACGTTAAGAAAGGGGATGAAAGTCCAATGAACAAGTTCGCAAAAATCACTGCGAAAGCTATTACTGCTTTGATGTTAGTAGCTGTTGTCTTTTCTGCCGTTCCGGCAAAGGAAGCCTCTGCGGCAACCAGCTTTGCCAACCGTTACTCCGTTGTCAGAACTGCTTACAGATACCTTGGAACACCATATGTCTTTGGCTCCAATGGCCCGCGCACGTTTGACTGCTCCAGCTATGTACGCTATGTTTACCGCCAGCATGGCGTCTACCTGCCGCGTACTGCTGCAGCTCAGTCAACAGTTGGGCGTTACGTGTACAAGAGCCAGCTGTCCTACGGTGATCTCGTATTCTTTAAGAACACCTACAAGCTCGGCATCTCACATGTAGGTATCTATGTAGGCAATAATCGCATCATCCACGCATTCCCGCGTAGAGGCGTAGTTGTTGACTCTCTGAGCAACAGGTACCTGACAGCTAAGTACGCTGGTGCCAAGCGAGTGCTTCGCTAACGACTAAAAGCTCATCAACAAAAAATGGCGCACTTTAAACGAAGTGCGCCATTTTTTTGTTATCTTCCGCCACTGTTCCCGCCGCCGTTGTTATTGCGAGATTTAATCTGCTGATAGTAGATGGTTGCGCAGACCAACACTGGGGCTGCCGCCAAAGGGAAGCCGTGGCCAAGCTGCAGCTCTACGTCTTTGCCAAACGTCTCGCCCCCTGCTCGACCCCGTAACACCCCGGTTGCATGTTCGTATTGCAGATTCAAGTCAAAGCCGAATACCCCTCCCCCACACCGGCCTGTAACAAAATGGCCTAGTGCAAGGTCCATGTCGCGCCCATCAAGTCCGCCACCCATTCTGCCGCGCACCGATCCCCCATCTACCGTGGCTATGATATCGCGACCGGCAAAGGCTCCCCCCATACGGCCGCGCAAGGAGTACCCATCAAAATGCAGGGCAATGTCCCAACCGATTACTTCTCCACCAATCCGCCCGAATATATTCTGGCCTTCCATACGCCCATCTATGGTTAAGCCAACAATGCCTCCGCCAATACGGCCCTGAATATACGTCACAGCAGCCACCTTCCTTCTGTCATCTACTAGCTTAATACGAGCACATAGGGCAAAAGTTGCGCAGCAGGAGGAAATCCGCTCAAAACAGCCAAATTACATGGGAAGAACACTGAGGGAGGAGATCTTTATGTATCGAGCGAAAAAGATTGAAACTGATGACAAGGCTAAATTCTACCAGGCAGTCAACCACCTGCTGGAGACCCTGGTTGGAGAGGAGCCTGATTGGTTGGCCAACCTGTCGAACGCGGCAGCGCTGCTCGGGCATCAATTGGGCCAGATTAACTGGGTCGGCTTCTACTTGCATAAACAGGGCGAGTTGGTACTCGGGCCGTTCCAAGGAAAGCCCGCTTGCACCCATATACCGATTGGCAAGGGGGTATGCGGCACATCCGCTGCCAATCTGGAAACTCTAATAGTTCCGGATGTACACGAGTTCCCAGGACACATTGCCTGCGATGCAGCTTCACAATCCGAGATTGTGGTGCCTATAGTGCGCGAAGGCAAGCTATTAGGGGTGTTAGACATAGACAGCCCGATCAAGCAGCGTTTTGACAGCCAGGACGCTGTAGGCCTTGAACAGTTTTGCGCCAGATTGGGGAGATTGACTGGCTGGCCAATGGGCCATTAATCTGAACATATGAATAACTAAACCCCTGCTGCAAAAAACGAGGGCCGCTTGTTTGCTACTCAAACAGGGCCCTAATAACACGCTCAGCATCTTGGCTAATGACGGTATAATGAACTTCCACACCGTCTCTTGATCCTGAGATAACTCCTGCTGCCCGGAGTTTTGCCAGATGCTGAGATATGGTAGACTGAGGAATTTTCAGGCAGTCCTGCATGTAGCTGACATTGCAGGCTCCCTCCTGCAACAGTCCGCGCACGATGCACAGCCTCATCGGATGTGCAAGTACCTTTAGCAACTCTGCACGTTGTGTTATAACTCCGCGTTCTTGGTTCACCTGCTCCATGGAATTGTTCATTTTTTCACCACCTAAGTTAAATATATGGGAACATATATATGACGTCAAGTGAAGAAATTCACAGTTTGCCGTAAATGGAAGTTTTTTATCTAATCTTGATGAATCATAAACAGAATAAACCGGGCATCGTCACAGCTTTGACATCTGCTGTGCTTCTCTCGCCATTCCCCAGCATAGCATTACTCAAACGCAACGCCAAATTACCCCTAGCCAATAACAGGAGCAGATTTTTTTGGTAATTGGCAGGAAAACCTCGGGTACGGGCGAAATGATATGGGTGTGGGCCACATTTATGTTGAATGGAGGGGATGAAATGCTAAAACGTAGGATAGCAGTGCTATGTATGCTGCTGGCATTGGTTTTGGGAGCAACACCCGCGTTCGCAGACAGCACGGTACAGGCATCAGAAGAGCTCATAGCCTTGGTAGACTGGACTAATGAAGCGATTGAAGTCGCCATAGAGACAGCCGTGGCCGCGTCTGAGATAGTGACGAAAGCTTATGATGCTGGATTCATCACAAAGGATCAGGCTGACGATGCCTATGCGAAGATTATCGATGTATTGAAAGATGTAGAGGAGAAACTCATCGATAATGTTATGGATGCTGCAAAAGAAGAGGGCGTCAAGCTGATCTGTGTTTATGAAGAAGTGCAGATTGGGTGGTACACTGTTTTGATCGATCCCATTATTGTTTCCGGCAACGCTGACTAGTCTGAGAGAAGGTGCTGAAGTGAAGGGTCTGCGGGTAGAGCAAGACGGGGCATGCTTGGAGAGTGTGGCTAAGAAGACCACAGCCATAAAACTCCTTGCTAGAGCGGGCGAGGTAGAAGTAATGCTGCAGACCGTTAAGGCAGCCAAACCGTTTTCACTAACACCATGGCAAGGCTTTGAGTTTGCGTTTATAACTGATGGCACCCTCATCTGGGATGACAACGGAAAAGAAGTCACGCTAAGTAAGGGTGACTACATTGTGGCGACTAATCTGGTTCAGACTGCATACTTCAGAACTGTTACAGACGTTACTTTCATGTATGTCGCATCTCCCCCGGTCTTTGGGTTTGTTAGTGAAAATATCAAGCAATGGCTTGATCTGGCAAGGGACATTGAAGTCAAGGACATGTATACTGAGGAACACTGCAAAAGAATCGAAAGGCTTTCTACCAGGATTGGTGAGAAGCTACGCCTCTCAGGTGGCCAAATGGTTCGGCTCGTTGACGCAGCTTACCTTCATGATCTAGGCAAGACAGCAATCCCTGAGGAAGTTCTAACGAAGCCTACTAAGTTATCTGAAGAGGAATGGGAGCTCATACGAAGGCATCCTACCGAGGGGCGTCAGATACTACAAGATACATTTATCTCCGAGGTCGGGTACATAATCGAACAACACCACGAGCGTGAAGATGGCAAAGGTTACCCTTTGGGACTGGAAGGTCGCGAAATCAGCATTGAAGCGAAGATCATTGCGGTGGCAGACGCCTATGACGCCATGACCAGCGACCGCCCTTACCGGAAAGCGCTCACGGAGCAGCAGGCTATAGAGGAGATAATCCGCCAACGCGGGGCACAGTTTTCACCCGAGGTGGTAGATGCTTTCATGGAGATTATGCGGGAAGATGGTAAGCTTCCTAGAGAATAACTACCTTTGACATAGTTTATAAGATTGAAAGAGCAGTGCGAGCTGCTCTTTTTTACTAGCCTTAGTCTACCTAGCCTAGGTATGAGCCTCTAGGCAATCTATCACCAGACGAGGAGGATGATTTTATGAGCAAGCAACCGGATAACAACCTTTGGGCTTCAGCTCCCGGCAAACTGCGCGGCGTAGCAATGTCCCAAGGAGGCATGGTAGCCACAGCGCACCCCCTGGCAACCGCCGCGGGACTAGAGATCCTCAAACAAGGCGGCAACGCCATTGATGCAGCCATCGCCATTGCCGGCGTAACCTGCGTAGTGCTGCCTTCGATGTGCGGCCTCGGTGGTGACACCTTTATGATCGTCTACGACGCCAGGACCGGAAAGGTCGAGGCAGTTAACGGCAGTGGCATTGCGCCCTACGGAGCAACGCTGGAGCACTACTCAGCTCAAGGATACAGTGACAAGATGCCGCTGGACGGCCCTCTGTCGGTGGCGATTCCCGGCTCAGCCCATGCGTTTGATACAGCCATCAAGCACTGGGGTAGCATGACCCTGGAGCAGGTGATGCAGCCTGCCATCAACTATGCTGAGCACGGCTTCCCTGTTTCCGAAATCCTGGCTGGGCATTTTCGTTCCAATGCTGCCAAGCTCGCCCGCTTCCCCGCTACAGCCAAGACATTTTTGAAAGAGGACGGTACTCCCTACCAGGCTGGCGAGATCTTCAGACAGCCTGACTATGCCAGGTCTTTACGCACCTTTGCCCAAGAAGGCGCTGATGCCTTCTACAAAGGTTCCCTCGCCAGCAAAATGATTGAGCATATGCGTCAAACTGGTGGCTTGATTACTGAGCGGGAGCTAACAGAACATACAACCGAGATCTACACCCCTATCAAGGTGAATTATCGAGGTTACGAAGTCTATCAAACTTCTCCCCCTTCTCAAGGTCTAATCATGCTGGAAGAGCTCGCTATCTTAAATGGCTTTAATCTAGCAGAAATGGGTCCGGAGAGCGCTGATGCAGTCCACCTGATGGTCGAAGCTAAAAAGCTGGCTTATGCCGACCGGTTGGCCTATGCCGGAGACCCCAATTTCGTGAAGATGCCACTGCAGAAGCTATTGTCGCCGGAATACACTGCCAGACGCCGTCAGGATATTGACTTGCATTGTGCCAATAATCATGTGACTGCAGGAGATCCTGACGGTGATACTACGTCCTTTGTCGTTGTTGACTCAGCAGGCAATGCCGTCTCCTTCATCCATAGCCTCTCGCTTGCCTTTGGCTCCGGGGTTACCATCCCGGACACGGGCATACTGCTCAATAACCGGGCTGGCCGTGGTTTTGTGCTCGACCCGCAGCACCCCAACTGCTTGGCTCCTGGCAAGAAGACGATGCATACGCTAAACACCTATCTGGTCAACAGACAAGGCAAACCGTACCTAGTGGGCAACACTCCCGGAGGTGATGGCCAGCCCCAATGGAATATGCAAACTATCGTCAACTGCATTGACTTTGATATGTCGGTTTCTGAGGCAGTTACTGCCCCCCGCTGGACCAGCGCTCCTGGAACTGATCCGGCATCCATGAATCAACCGGTTACGCTGCGCATGGAAGATCGCTTTTCGCCAGCAATCCGACAACAACTGCAACAACTTGGCCACGAGATCACACTGGTAGGTCCGTGGAGCGGCGGCGGCACTGTACAGCTGATACGTATCGATCCTGTTACCGGAGTGAGACAGGGCGCCAGCGATCCCCGCGGCGATGGCAGCTGCCTCGGCTACTAAACCACACAAAAAAGCTCGGCACATTCTTGGCCGAGCTTTTGTGTTCGTTACACTCTGGCTTCCTCTTCCGCTTTGCGGAAACCGGCGTATGCGCCGCATAGACGTAGCCAGCGCCGGATTTGGTCGAGATGGCGTTGTGTGGCCTTCTCATTGACAAAAACCACCAAATCTATGACATCTTCTTCTTGCACTTCGGTTGGCAAGCAGCAACGCGGGAGCGAATACGTCTTACCGTTAATCCTGACTACAACTTCGTGCAGGTTCACCTGTTCCACGAATGCCTGGCTTTTCATGAGCATGGGCCTCCTTGTACCTTGGCTTTTGTTACATCATATTCAGCCAGGTAGGCTGGACATGCCTTAAAATTGTCCAAGCATACTCATCTAGGCCTCGGCGACCCGGAAATCTCCCCGGTCCAACACAACCATCCACCGTTTACCGCACTCTTGACAACGCAGGATCACTTCCCGCTTGTCGTTGGTAGGGTAGAAGGTAGCTACCAAGCCAAACTTGCACTTGTTGCCGTTGGAGTCGCTGAGTATGACTCCAACCTGGTTGTCGCGCAGATGCTCAATCTGTTTGCGTACGTTATTGTCCTTGAATATTGCTTCACAGCACACGCGAATGAAACCCCCAATCAACATCATATTCCGGCAGACCGGATAGCTATGAACAGGCATGGGAAAACCCGATTGCATGGGTGGGGCATGCTGAAGAAGCACCTGCCTTCCCGGAACGCCTACGAGGTTAGCTGACGGGTTGGGGGCCGAGTCCCCCGCCTGCAAGCAGGCTTCACCCCAAAAGTTGTTTCCCCCGTTTGCCCCTGCGGACAATTCGGCGATTATGGCCTGTTAATTAAGTCTAGCACGCGACCAAGCCCCAGGTAAAACTAGGATTACAAGCTTTCCATGCCATTACGCCCAGTTTTACCTCATCTGCCCGCTTCCATCACGAGTAGCCCCTGAAATGCTCCAATATACGCACATTAGCTTTATTATCCTAGTAGATAGTGCGCTGAATTAGCTCAAAAATCTTCTCCCCTGACTGGCAAGCAGCTATGTTATAATATTTTCGTTAGCTTAGTATTTCGAATACCCATTCAGTGATGCAACTATCATGCAGAGATATCTGCATACGCTTTTTGTAGCTTCACTTGTTTTGCATAACGAGGAGGGTCAACGTGTTTGTACGTCTAGGAATAATCAACGTTATCAGGCAGCTTGGACGCAGCACCCTGGCGCTGATAAGCCTTGTGCTTGCGGCTGTTGCCCTGACCACCAGTCTTACTGTCCAACAAGGTTACCCAGCTCAGGCATACAGCAATTATCGCCACTGGATGAGCGGGGAGATAGTGGTATACCCGCTCCGTTTCCTCAGTACCCCCTCAGATCTGGGTGATCTGCAGCTCTACCGCTTGCCTGAGAATGAGTTCTCCACGCTTGCTTTATTCTATCCACACCTGAGCAAGGAAGGTTTTCTAGCTACAGATGCACCCAAATTAGAACCATTTCCCTCGGAACAGATAGAGTACTTGCGGGAGCATCCGGAAGTAATAGAAATCAATCCAGTTTACCGGATGCCTGGATGGATTGGTGGCACCCCAAGCATCAACAACGGAGTCGCTCTACGCGCTTTGTTGCCCAATGACCCTTTGTCGGAGTACATTGCCGAGGGCGATAGCCAGCCGGATACGCTCGATGGTGAGCTAGCGGTATGGCTTAATCTGAAGTCTGCTAGGGATAATAACACATCCCTCCCCCAGACGCTGGATATCACTGTTCCAAGGATCCTACTCGCGGCAGACGGTTCTCTTCAATTGGACCCATCACGCAGTGTCAAGCATACTGTGCGGGTGGCAGGCGGCTATGCCTTGCCTACTCGTAACATAGCTTGGCGCGACGAGGCTGGTAACGACAGGTTTGAGCAAGCCTACCTGGATATCGATGAGGTGTGGCTGACGGAGGCAACCTGGCGACAATTATGGCAGGCGGCGGCCGACAGCGTAGAACCAACTGCCCTCAGCTATGGGCTGCGAGTGAAAGACCTCTCGACCTTGGAAGCTTTGGTTGGCGAACTGCAAGTGGGAGCGCCGAACTGGACACTCGTCTCGGCGCCAAACTTGAAAAAGGTAGCGGACAGGCAGGCAGCTTTGGACCACTTTGAACAAGCCCCCGAGCAGCTTTGGCGCCGGGATGGCAGCTTGCAGACTGGCATACCAATGGACATGAGCAAAATCCTCGCTATACTGATCTACGCTAATGCCGGGCTGCTGATGGCGGCTCGCATGCTAACCGGTATGGCTGAGCGACGCAAAGAAATTGGAGTGCTGAAGGCCTTGGGCGCACGCCGCTTAGATATTATGCAGATGGCACTTAGCGAGTCAGTGATGCTTAGCATCATCGGATCGAGCATTGGCTTCCTGCTAGTATATTTAGCAGCTTTGCATCAGCAAATAAGCAACCAACAGGCTTGGAGTGAAATCTTGGCCCAGTTAATCTCCAATTACGGCCTAGTCATGGGAGTTACGTTGATCGTCGGCCTCATCTTCGGCCTCATCCCAGCATGGAAAATGTCCAGACTGACAGTTATGGAGGTGCTCCGTTCATGAACGATGTAATCCTGCGCACAGTCAACCTTAATAAGGCTTTCTCCCTTGGTGAGACCATCTACGCGGTGAATAATGTAAATCTCGAGTTCAAACGCGGCACGATGAATATTATTGTAGGCGCATCAGGCAGTGGTAAGAGTACGCTGCTGAGCTTGCTTGGCGGTCTGGACCGACCGATGAGCGGCGACATCATCCTGGAAGGCAAGTCTTACCGAGATCTAAATGAAGACAGGCTCGCTCTGCTACGCCGGCACAAACTGGGCTACGTGTTCCAGTTTTTCAACCTGATACCCCACCTTTCTGCCTTGGAAAACGTCATGCTACCCATGCAGTTTGTAGGCATGAACAAGAAGGACGCTTTAAAGCGTGGCGAGCTGCTGCTAGAGCGCGTTGGATTATCCAAGCGGCGCAGTCACTTGCCCTTGCAGCTGTCTGGCGGTGAGCAGCAGCGTGTTGCTATCGCCCGAGCATTGGCCAATAAGCCAGCCGTCGTGCTAGCCGATGAACCGACCGGCAACCTGGACACCCGCACTCGCGATGAGATCGTCAAGTTGTTCCAGGAGTTCAACCGGGTCGATGGGCAGACCTTCATCATGGTAACCCATGATACGAGCCTCGCGGAGAGCGCTGATTGCGTGGTAACGATGAAAGACGGTGAAGTGGTTTCGTCATGAGGTCACTACAGAATGTCTGGCAGTTGACCCTAAAGCGCCTAAAGCACGGTTGGCGCATTCATCTTTCTGCAATGGTATTGACAGCTTTCACCTGCACAGCTTTTCTGCTCTATCAGAGTTATTTGCAGCAAGTTGGTAATGCCTTCAGCCAGCAGGTAGACAAGCTGGAAATGGTGAGTGACATCTACCTGGACCTGCCAGAGCTGCGCCAGATAGCTGACCTGGAGAAGCCGAGTGGTGCTTGGCGTTCACGTCCTTTTCCTGAACTGGTGGCAGCCGCCCGCAGATTAAATGCCTCTACTCCTTTAGGAGAAATGGAAATAATGGCTATTGCTCCGCAGACTGGATACAGTGGTCCGCGGCCGGAGCCTGGCCAGTTGATAGTCCCAGAAGCCATGATGCAACAACTTGGCTTGCAGATTGGCCAACAGCTGACAGTGTTTTTCGGTGAATACAATCATAGCCTGCAAGCTGTTGTCACAGACAGCTATTCTGTCAGCCCCTATGCGGCCGTAGCAGTAATGGATGCTGGCTGGGTCAACAGCGAACTAGGTCAGACCGGCTATGACCGCTTCTTGCACAACTTGCCGCAAGAATTGCGGCCTTCCGATGCCAGAGCCGTCCTCAAGCGCTATTATCCAGAAGGCTTGGTGATTGACCGGGAATGGCCCCTGCTTCATGCGCAGAACTCCGTTGATGATGCCTACAGCAGCATGAGTAGAGTGTTACTCTTAGTGTTTGCTTTCCTGGGTTTAGGAGTCCTAACTGCACTGCTGCTTTCGTTCATGGACAGCAAGCGCGAGTTGTCAGTATTGAAAAGTGTTGGTCTGACGCCGCGCGAACTATGGGGACTGTTCACTGCAGCCGGTATGATAACCGCTTTAGGCGGTGTCGCATTCGGACTTGGCCTCACCTTCGCCAGCAGCAGATTGCTGATGATGCGGGGTGTGAACCTGCCGGTGACCATCCAAAACCTGCCGCGCATGCTGATCTACACTACCTTGGCGTACGTTGCCGCTGTAGCCGCGCCCGCTGCGCTGGCGCGGCGCGCAACCGTAAACCAGTTGTTGTTCGATCAGCCAATTCCGCTGCTATCCAAGCAAGTCACCGGGTTGAACAAGCGCCACCCGGTCTACGAAGACAGGATCGCCAGGGGTTGGCAATTCCTCAGGGTGGATATCATCGATGGGCACATTCAAGGCTTTGTCTTTAAGCACCTGGGGGATCGGGTGAAGAAGGGTGAAGTAGTAGCATACGCGCCTGGTTGGTGGGGCCTAACCTACACTGAGTTTGTGGCCAAAATAGATGGGACCGTAAGAGTTTGGTCTGAGGAGATTGGTGTCATGGGCATCGAGCCTGATATACCCGCCACACCCGGAGACGACAACTAACTAATAGTAGAGTAAAGAGCCCTGCGTATACGCGCAGGGCTCTTTAGTTTCCAGACTATTGTTTGCGGTAATAGTCGAACCAGGATAACAGGCGCTCGTACCGGTCAATGCGGTGAACCGGCCTGCGTGGGCCATGGAATTCGCCGGGATAACGAACCATTACGGCATGTTTGCCGAGGCGCCTAAGAGCCGTATAGAATTCCTCTGTTTGTCCCGGGGGTACCCTCAGATCGCTTTCTCCATGCATTAGCAGAATAGGCGTCTCCACGTTCTCTACGTGACTGATGGGCGAATGCGCAAGCAAATGCTCTGCGTCCTTCCACGGCTGCCCACCGTATTCATACTCATCGGCCCACATGATATCTGCCGTACCGTAGTCGCTGAGCAGATTAGTGACGTTGGCTCCGCCACAGGCAGCGCGGAACCGGTTAGTCTGGGTAACCAGCCAGCAGGTCATATAACCGCCGAAAGACCAGCCATGCACAAACATGCGGTCTTGATCAACCAGCCCACGCTCCAGCATCTGGTCAACCCCAGCCATGATGTCTTGGTAGTCAACAACGCCCCAGTTCTTATCGATGGCGGTGGTAAACGCCTGGCTGTAGCTCGTGCTGCCACGCGGGTTGGTGTACAGCACTACATAGCCCTGACCGGCAAAGATCTGCCCGAGGAACGTGAAACCAGGACCATAGGCCCCATGCGGGCCACCATGGATGAGCAGCAGCAACGGGTACTGCTTGCCTGCCTCGTAGTCGACAGGGTAGATAATCCACCCGTCGATCTGCTGGTCATCGGTGCTCGGGTAGGTCATGCGCTCCCATTTACCTAGGCTAGTTCCTGAGATGAACTCATCGTTCAGATGGAACAATGGCCGCTCGCCCTGAGCATCCAGCACGTAGAGGTTCTCCAAAGTATCCACCTGGGAGGCAGTAAAGACCAGGACTTGCCCGTTGCCATGGGCGCTGGTAATAGCCCGGTGCTCATCTACCAGTATAGGGGTGACCTTGCCGCAAGTATCTGTCTTGTATACCCCGCCTGCTCCGCGATGAGACATCATAAAATGAAGTTCCGCGCCGACCCAAAAGGCCGAATGGCCTGAGCCGTAACGCAGTTCTGACCCGGTATGGGCCCCGTACGGCAGGTCGAAGGGGCGGGTAACGTTGATTGCATGCTCAGCAGAAAGCGGCGCAGGCTCATTGCCAGCCAGCAATGCATGTATAAAGCAGCTGATATCCAGTAGCAGTAAATCTGTGGTAGTAGATACGTTGAAAGATGAATCATGCCCCGCAAAGGCTATGTAGTTACCACCGGGCATCCACAGCGGGTTGCTGGCGGGACCGGGCGCGTCATACAACAGATGCTCTTTGCCGCTCTCAACTTCATATAGCCAGAGGTCGCTCTTCAAATCATAGTCTGCCGTCTCACTGCGGCGTACACTGCTGACGAGATAACGCCCACAGGGAGAAATAGTCGGGCTGCCATGGTCATAGTCGCCCGAAGTGACCTGTCTGCTCTGCGCCTTCAAATCACCTAGCGGTGCAGCATCCGGGACAGCTGTGACAAACACCTGCCGCCTTGTTTCCCCGAAGTAGCCAGCCCCATCAATACGGAAACGCAACCGGGTTATGACCTTTACTTCATTGCGCTGTTTATCTTCATTGTCTTTCTTACCAGGTTTACGCTTGGCGTTATCCTGCATCCTCTGCCTATCCCACTCAGGTGCTCCCGGATAGGGAACCCAATCTTCCGGTTTGCTGAAGACGTCAGATATGTAGGCAATCTGCTTGCCGTCGGGGAACCAAACAAGCGCACCGCTGACGGCTTCCTCGGTGGGAATGCACCATGCCTCTCCACCACTCAGATCAAGGATATAGATCTGACCCTTTTCGCTGCGGCTGGAGACGAAAGCCAAACACTTACCGTCAGGCGAGAAACTTGGAGAAGAGTCCTTACCCGAGCTGGTCAGCCGGCGCACTTTGCCGGTCTCCACTTCCGCCAGATAGATGTCCGTGAACCCACGGTCCTTGTCTTTGTCGATGCGCTGCACTACGTAGGCAACCAGCTTGCCGTCCGGCGACAGCTCAGCTGCTCCTACCGTTTTGATCTGATAGAGATCATCTGGATTCAGTACACGTTTATCCATATGGACCCTCCTTCTAGTGAGAACAGCCACTACTTTTGCTACCTTCATAAATTCGGTCTACAGCATCGCCCTTCCTTCCCGGGAAAAGTAACAAGAACATAAAGCTTGATGGACAACCCTCACATCATGCATATTACGTCATTGTAGGACGTATTCCAAAGCGGCTAGCGGCGATCTTTCAGTGCCTTTACAATAAGTCTATGGAATGTATTGTCAATGACTGCATGGCATGTTATGATGCTCTTCCACGATAGTTGCCAGGAGGTGAGCACTGGTGCAGCGCATAGCTATTATCGGCTCGGCAGGATCCGGGAAGTCAACACTCGCTAGACAGATCGGAGAGATATTGGGTTTAGAGGTAATCCATTTGGACAGCCTCTTTTGGAACGCAGGGTGGGTGCAGACCGATCGGGAAGAGTTCTGTGCCCTGCTCGAGCAGTTGACCAAAAGGCCATCCTGGATAATAGATGGGAATTACAGTGGCACCTTGGAGCTTCGCTTGAAGGCTGCGGATACAGTAATTTTTCTGGATCTTCCAAGAGCTGTTTGCCTTTGGCGTGCCGTGAAGCGCCGCTTCATGTATCGCAACCAGACACGGCCCGACATGGCCCCAGGTTGCCCGGAAAAGATGGATCTGGAGTTTGCGCGTTGGATTTGGAACTATCCAAAACGTAGCAGGCCTAATGTATTAACGAAGCTGCATCAGTTAGCTCCAGGCCAAGAACTGATTACACTGCGTTCTGCAGCGGAAGTTAGGCGGTTCCTGCGGCACCTACGGCAGCGCAAAGTCTGAAGACACTAAAGGGTGGAAGGATTGAGTACCTTCCACCCTTTGCTTATATTTATCGTTGCGTGAGCAGCTTAATGGCGGTGGTAACCGGGTCTGGTCAATCAGGTAGCTCAGAACGCGCGTGCCGTACTCGCTGAAGCTCCCACCGCCGTTATAGCGCAGGTCAATGATAGCTCGGAGGAAGTGTGCACTAGTGCTTTCTGCAAAGCACTGCCCCAATAGTGTCCATACTCTGCGAGTGAACGGGTGTTAGCCCTGACTTTTGCAGTAGCATTGGCAGGTCAGTATCCACAAACTCCTGATAGTTACTCCCTTCGACTCTTTCCACCAACGCCACTCCCCAGCGTGCCAACCGCCCCCTAGGCCGGCTAATCCAATCTATTACCAACACGTGTTCGCGTGCTACACGCCGCAGCTCGCTAACTGCCTGGGCGAGCAAGGTGGCCGGAAGCTCATGCAAGCCCATGGATACAGTGACAACATCAAAAGATGAGTCAGGGAAAGGTAGGTCGGCTGCGCTTGCCTGTAGCAGCCTAACATTAAGCGCATCCAGCTTGCTTTCAGCCTGCTGCAGCATTGCCAAAGATGCATCTACCCCTGTGACGCATGCCCCTGCGCTGGCCAACTCCATAGCCATCAGCCCGGTGCCGGTGCAGACATCCAAAGCCGTCTTGCCTCTGATATCCCCAAGCAGCTGCAAAGCTTGACGGGCCCGGGAGCTGATCCCTGCACCAACAGCCAGGTCATAGATTGGTGCAACCAGTTTAAAGAACAGTTGCGAGTGCCGATGTGAAAACGTTGCCATATAAAACACCCTCTCTTCTTAGGAGAGGGTGTCCTGTTAGAATGAAGTGAATACCTTGGTTATGCGTTATCTCGCGGTCGGCTGCTGCGTACCCGCGCGCTACGGGCATAGGCCGCCTTGCTTTCCTCGGCGCTCAAGTTACCCCGCTCCATCTTGTTGGCCAGGGCGTCAATTTCCTCGAGATATACCGCGCTCTCTGCTTCGTTGTATACGTCAGCCATCATGCAGAAGGCCTGCCTGGCACTGCTCATTGCCAAGCTGCTGTCATGCAGATTGCCCTGATCGTAGGCTTGAGAAGCCTGGGCAACCCCTTGAGCCGCAATCAGGCTGAACACTAACTCGGTCACTTCGGGGTCAGCCGGGTAGGAAGATACCTTGTCTGGATCGACAACCTGTAAGGACGCGTCGGTCGAGAGTCTATCGGGTACGTCGTCAGCAGCAAGAAACTCGGCCTGCACCTTAAATGCTACCTCATGCACTGCCAGCGGGGTGCTAACCTCAAAGACTACAGACTTGGCGCGGGTTAAGTCGCCCAGGCTGATCTGGACGCCTCCTGGGACATGCCGCTCTGGATAGTCGTTCAGATTCTTCCCTAGAGCGACCATAGAAGCCACAGCGACGGTCAGCTCTGTGTTACGGGCGAAGGCAAAAGCCGACGCCTCAAACTCATTGCGCATGATTTCTGGCAACAACTGCAGGTTATGTACGTAATGGAAGTCGCCGCCACCAGAGCGGGCTATGCTATCCATTAGCTGGCTATTAAAAGCTGCCCCCACCCCCAAGGTAGTGAAGGTGACACCCTGTTTGTGCCAACGGTGTACCAGGCTAGCCAGTGCATCCTCACCGGTTTCCCCCACGTTTGCCTCACCGTCACTGAGCAGTACCAACTTACGGTTATGGTTGGCCAAGCGCTGAGTCAGCAGCTCCAGCATAGCTGTCTTCATGCCATCCTCAATGTTGGTGCTACCCCCTGCGTAGATGCGGTCGATATCACGGGAGATCTGTTGCCTGCTTTGGCTGCCGATAATGGTCAGTGGCACTTCCACTCGTGCCACGTCTGAGAAAGAGACAAGGCCGAAGTAGTCACCATCACCCATGTGTTCGATTAACCTGTTCAAAGCAATCTTGGCATAGGCCAGTTTGGTTGCTGCATCTCCCCTACGACGCCCAAGGAAGAGCGGTACAGAGCCGGCGTACTCATCCATGCTGCCGCTTCGGTCAATTACGGCCACGCAGGCCACGGGTTGCCTGCGACCGGTATTTGGTGGAATGAGCTTGACAACCATGTGATTCTTGCCATCGACTTTACCAATCACTTGGCGGGCGAAACGCACCTGTAATTCCACTTTACGGCCTCCTTACTAAGCTTTCTGAACTTCATCCATGGTCCGTACCAACTCGGTCAGCTTTTCGCGGTCAAACGAGTTGGGGTAGTAGAGCGTCAGCACTCCAACCCTGATGCTGCTTTGCCCCTCTTGTTCTGTGGCGATCTCCGCGAGCAGGTCTGGTTTTGCAGCAACACTGTAGACTAGGGTCTGCTCTGCATTCTCCAGGAAGTCCCGCACCTCGTCCAGTTTACGACCGCTTTTTGCCAGACGGCGTGCGGCTCGCATAGCGAGCAGGTGCTCCTCTGTATAGGCGAGTCTGTTTCCCACCTGCTTGAGCGGCGGGATTATCCGTTCTTGGGTGTAATAGCGCACAGTTCTGAGTGAGATGTTTTCGTCACCCTCTTTGCGCAGGGTTTCTGCAATTTCATCGGCAGTATAGGTCCTCTCATCCAAACCGTCTTACCTCCCTCGCTAACAGTCATGTGGCACCGTAACAGTATACTGTTACTATAGCACCAGGCTGTGATTGATGCAAGCGTGTTTTCCAAAATACAAAAAAGCCATTCCAGTTGAGTGGAATGGCTTAGCAGGATGGCACCCTGCCACTACGTTGATTTGGAGAACTCATCCACGGTCAGGCCATAGACCAGCTCGTCGTGATACTCGCCCTGTGTGTAGACCATGCGCCGCAGCCGCCCCTCTAGTTGAAAGCCTAAGGACTCATGCAGCTTGACTGACCCTGGATTAAACTCGTATACATGTACCGTAGCCTTCTGATAGCGTAGTTCCTGGAAGAAGTACTTAAGTACAAGGGTTATCGCTTCCCGTGCATATCCTTTGCGCCAATGGTCGCGACCAATAGCCAAGCCGTACTTAAATGTCCCATTGCGCTGGTCGCAGGAGTGAGTGTTTACGGTACCCACTGGCTCACCCTCCAGGTTCTCAATCACAAACCGGAAGACATCCTCTGCTGGTACACTTAGAGCATTCTCTTCCCGGTGCTTTCTCTCAAGTACCCCTGACTTAGGAAAGGGAATTGCATAGCTCATCCTCGCAACCTCACTATCTCTATTCCACTTGGCGAAGATTTCCCAGTCATTAGGCTCCACTGCCCGTAACCTCACCCGTTGTCCTTTCCAGAACTCCATGCTGATCGCCCCCTCGTTTGCTCTTATCCTCAGTGAACCAAACTTGCATGTTGTAGGGCAAGGCAAAGTATCCGTCGAACAGGTTCTTTACAAGCACCTACTAGTCGGCTGCGACTCCTGCCCCCAACCGATCACTTCGGTCAACGCTTTGGCTTCTCACCCACAAAGCGCTCAGCAGCAACATTGCGGAAGTTATCACGAAGACGACTGGCATGCCCCAGTTCTCGCCAATGAATCCGCCCATCAGCGGTCCCACAAACAGGCCTAGCTGAGCCGTACTGGCACTAAAGCCAAAAGCTCTCCCTCTGAAGTCCAGACTGACGGATCTGGCAATAATGGCGTTACTGGCAGGCATTAGAGCTGCAAGGAATAGCCCAAAACAGAAACGCAACGTTCCCAGCACCCATAGGTTGCCGGCAAAGGCATGAGGTAGGCTAAGCAAACCTGCACCTACCAGGCCAATCACCAGGACCTTCCCGAAGCCAACCTTTTCGCCCCACTTACCCCACCGGGGAGCTGCGAGCACCGTGGCGATACCAACCAGAGAGAAGATGATACCGGTGGCCAGGGATGCATTTCCTTCACCGGTAAAATGCTCAATGTATAGAGGCAAAATTGGCTGCAAGATCATCACTGATGCCTGGAACAACATCACAGTGAACAACATGATTACCAACATACGGTTGCCGGTAGCTCGGCGCACATCAGCAACCAAATCTGTCCTTAAGCTGGGATCCGGCAGTGTCGTCTCCTTAACGCCTAATACGACCACAGAGGTACCAGTTATCAGTACCACGCCCGCCAGCAGCAGAGTTTGTTGGATGCCTAAAAAATAACTCATCACTCCACCTATCAGTGGTCCCATGATGTTACCCACGGCACTGCCCGTCTGCAACAACCCAAGCGATCCCCCAAGCTCATCATCCGGCGTATTACAGGCTACCAGGGCTGTGGAAGCCGGAATGAAACCACTCAATAGTCCGTTGATCAAGCGCAGGGCAAGAATGTGCCAGAGCTCAGTTGAAAACGCCATAATTACATACACAATAGCCATGCCAAAACCGGAGCGCAGAATCATCACCTTGCGCCCATACCGGTCAGCCAGTGAACCCCAGATTGGGGCCATAATGGCACTGACCAGAAAGCTCAAAGAAAAGGCAACGCCGGACCAGAACTTTAACCCTTCCCCCACCCCCACTTGTTTGAGCAGAGTAGGCATGAATGGGCTGACTAGAGAAAAGCTCATGCCGGCGATGAAAGTCCCAAACCATAATACATAAAGGTTCTTCTTCCACTGAGGTAACATTATCTTCCTCCCATATAATTCTCTCTATATCCATAATAACATTTCCGTAGGCGAAGGACCATGCTTAGACTAAGGTTGACTGCCAAGACTTAGCCGAATGGTGACAAAGTAGTCATAGCCACTAGTGGAAAGATATCAAACATAGTATACTGTATACAATATGCTTACTACAGGGAGGCCAAAATCGATGAATCGTGCACAGGTTGCCCATCTCGTTAAAGCTGAAGACCTCAATCACCATGGTACACTCTTCGCCGGCCGGATGGCTGAATGGTTCGTGGAAGCATGTTTTATTTGTGGAGCCAAAATGACAGAACATCCAGAGTCTATCGTCTGCCTGAAGATGCATGGCCTGCGCTTTAACACTCCCGCTGATAAAGGTGATATAGTCACTATCGAAACAAAACTGGTCAAGGCAGGACGCACGAGCTTTGTTATTTATGGCCGCACTACCAGGAATAATAACAATGACGTGCTGGCTGATGGCTTCATCACCTTCGTCTTTGTGGATGAGCAAGGAAAGCCAAAGCCACACAACCTGGAGCTTGCCCCCATCACAGACGAAGCAGAGCTTAAGCTCAGGGACATCGCCAGCCAGCTATCCTAAGCCTGAAAGGTGGTAACAGTGATGAACACTGGCTATGTAGAGGCGTTCGTGGAAATACCCAAAGGGAGCAGTAACAAGTATGAGTATGATAAAGAACGCAAGGTTTTCGTGCTTGACCGCCCACTGTTCTCCCCCATGTTTTATCCGGCAGATTATGGGTTTGTCCCGGATACCTTAGCCGATGACGGAGATCCGTTGGATATCATGGTGCTGATGGCCAACCCCACCTTTCCAGGCTGCGTAATCCGCTGCCGGGTGATTGGCATGTTCTTGATGTCTGACGAGAAGGGTAACGACGAGAAAATCATCGCTGTTCCGCTGAATGACCCTCGGTTTGCCGATATGAAGGAAATCAGCGATATGGGCTCACACCTGAAGAAGGAGTTCGAGCATTTCTTCTCCCAGTACAAACAATTGGAAGGCAAAGCTGTGGCCGTGAGGGGCTGGGCGGGCCGGGAAGAAGCCTTGCAGGCAGTCGAAAGAGCCAAAGCCAACCATCCTGGGGCTCAAGACCAGTAAAACAACACAACGTGCAAAAAAGCAGCCGCCTGGCTGCTTTTTTATTTCGGTATCTTATTACGCTATACCAACGGTTTGTGCATCACGACTGCAGTTAACGGGCAAGCGCCCTGAAACTGGCTGGACGTGAACACTTCGGCCGGCACATCGGACCGCGTGACGCGCATATACCCGAGGCGGCTAAACATTGCGTCTGCTGTAGTAGTGACGATGTAGACATCACGCACTCCCTGGCTGTAGAGATATCGCTCGGCGTGTGATGCCAGGCGTTTGCCAAGGCCCTGACCACGCACATCCTCCCGCACTGTTAGCGAGCGCAGCAGTGCAGCTTCGCCATGCACCTCTGCCCCTACTGTTCCTTGCAATGATTCTTCGCCATCCTCCAATATCCAGAAGTTAGGGTAGTACTCGTCCACCCCTGCAATCGGCAAATGAGCAGCCTGCAATGCCTGTTTGATGAGGCTGACATCCCGCTGATCCGCCTGGCGTGGACGCCACTTGGGCTCTAACTCTCTATGCATTTCCACTTGTTCCAGAAAGGGCTCAAAGCCTCTATGATGCAGAAACTTGGTTCCGGCTATCTCTTCTCTGGGGTGATTCAGATAGCTAACTTTAGCTGTCTCAGACTCCCTGAGTACTGCTTGCAGGAGATGGCTGCCAATACCACGTTTGCGGTACTCTGGTAGTACACCCAGTTGATGTAGCAGGACAGGCTGGGCCTCCTGATAAATGGCATATCCCACTGTTCTTCCACCTAACTCTGCTACCAATGCACTGGCATGCTGCAGTTTGTAGCTACTCTCGTCATTCTGCCATTCCGGCCGGCGCAAGTAACAGTCTGTGGCCAGATGACCGACCTCTATTGGGAGTACCTTCCTGATCAGCAGCCCCGGAACGCCTGACCGAACGAGCGGATCTACCATGATAGAGCGCATGCAGACCAACTCACGTATAGAACTGAAGCCCAGCCGCTTGTAAAGCCCAATCGCATTCTGATTCTTGGAGACCACTGTCAAAACTGCGAGTTCTACACCGACTGTTTGCAGGTGATCCACAAACCGCTGCATTAGCAGTTTGCCAATGCCCTTGCCACGAGCAGAAGGCAAGATTGCAGTGCCGCCGTCGAATCCAACCACCCTCCCAGCTTGGAAGCGAAGACCGGTCAACACAAAGCCCACCGGTTCACCTTCATCCAGAGCCACAAACGAATCCGCCAAGGAAATGCTCTCCCGCTCAATCAGGGCACCAAAGCGATCAGGCCTTAATTGCATGGGGACGTAGTAATCACTAAAACCTTCGTTCCAGAGGAGCGTCAGCAGAGACAAAGGTGCGCGTTCTGCACTATTTACTGTTACAGACATGCTATTTTAACCGGATGAGGTAGAGCGGCTCCGGCCGGCTTCCGCCCTGCTTGTAAACAGCCAATACTGCTTGTTCCGGCAAATCCACTGCAGTTATGGTCTGTGATCCCGTGCCCTGCAGCATCCAGGCAGTGCTTCTACTGAAGGGCGAACCCTGAGTGGTCGTTAACAGCACCTCAACATCCGGGTTGACGGAAGCATAGACCAAGCGGGTGATCTTACTTCCCTCTCGCTCTACCGAGAGCAGGATGTTTGAGTCAAAAAAGCTGTCATCCTCTCCAATGACCTGCTCCTGGCGGGGCACAAGCAGGAACTGCTTGTCGACCACAGCGAGGAGGTTGTTGTTAGTCCAATACCAGCCAAAGGCTAGCCCAGCTAACAGCAGCAATGCAATAACAGGCGCAATTAAACGTTTTATCAATCCGATCCCTCCTAGCCTCCCAAATACTCGTTACGCAAAATACCCATTAATATCTCCCCATACACTATGCCATTGGCCAAACCGCAATTCCTGCGCAGGCCCTCATGACGGAAGCCAACTGCCTGGTAACAACGAATGGCACGGACGTTATAGTCCCTCACCACTAGTTCAACCCTGTCAGCTTGCTGTTCGGTGAACAGCCAATGCAACACCCTGCGCATGATTTGCTTTCCCAACCCCTGCCCCCTAAAGGGAGCATCCAGGCATATTCCCAAGGAGAATACGCGTGGCAGAGCCGCAAGTTCCCGGCAGATCACCGTTCCAATTGCCAGCTCATCGGAGTCTCCTACTAGCTCGACCACCAGCACCTGCCTAGCGACACCGGCCTGGTGCCAGTTTCCGTGAACACTCTCTCCGTCAAACAGTGCTACTTCCGGATCATCAGTTAGACGAGCCAAGAGGCCTAGATCCTCTTGCACCAACTCGCGCAGCCGCAAAGCTGAACATAACAATTTATCATCCCTCTCCAGACTTATATCTTCAGATCTAAACCGTGAAAACTGACGCCATATGTTTGACAGGCAAAATTTAGCGCGCTAGAATAAAATTAAGTATGGACACGTAATTGTGCACAGAAGGAGGTGTTTCCCGTGTTAAGAGTTGTAAGTGTGAGCTTGGGTTCCTCCACACGCAACAGCGCGGCTGAGACGGAGTTCCTCGGTCAGAAGATACGCATGGAGCGTATCGGTACGGACGGCGACTGGGACAGACTCTTACAGACAATGCGAGATCTTGACGGAAATGTAGATGCGATTGGAGTCGGTGGCATCAAACTGCATGTTCATACGGCTGGCAGGGCGTATACTCTGCGCGGTTCAGACCGGGTGGCGGCAGCCGTGAAGCAAACTCCTTTAGTCGACGGTAGTGGTTTAAAGGATACTATAGAACGACGCACCTTTCATATTATGGAGCAAAACAATATTCCTATCAAGAGTACTCCTACCCTTTTGATGTCAGCAATAGACCGTTTCGGTATGGCGGAGACGCTGGATGAACTAGGGGCCGATGTGGTTTATGGCGACTTCATGTTCGGCCTGAACCTGCCTCTACCCATTCGCAATCTCAAAACGGTCTGGCTTTACGGCAGGGCAATTGGACCAATACTAAAGTTCATTCCGTTTGAATGGTTGTACCCGGTCGGCAAAGAACAGGAAAAAATTACACCGCGCTATGGCAGTTATTACGATTGGGCCAAAATTGTTTGCGGCGACTTCCATTATATCCGCCGCTACATGCCAGAACGCCTTGATGGCAAAATTATCGTGACTAACACTGTTACTTCAGCGGACGTCGAGCTGCTGCGTGAACGCAATGCGCGGATGTTAGTTACCGGCTCTCCAGAGATTGGCGGAAGGTCTTACGCTACTAACGCGTTGGAAGCTGTTTTAGTCGCCTTATCAGGTAAGGGACGCGCGCTTACCCGGGACGAATACAACAAAATTCTTGATGAGATGAACTACATGCCGCGCATGGAAGATCTCTCAGTATCGAAAGAAGCAGCAGTGACAGGACAGTGATCAACGCAAAAAGCAGCGACTGGAGCCGCTGCTTTTTTGTTTTTGCATATAAAACACGACTTAACAGGTCATAAATAAAAAGAGGGCACGAAGCCCTCTTTGTCGGTTGTTACGACTGCTGTGTACTGTTGGCCAAAGCCTGCTCAGCCATTTCAATCATTCGTTTGACCATCTTACCGCCGACCGCACCACAGTCGCGGGAAGTCAAGTTGCCCCAGTAGTCCTCAGACCCCTGGTAAACCGGCAAACCCAATTCTGCTGCAATTTCATACTTCATGTCGTCTAGAGCCTTGTGAGCCTGCGGCACCAACTGTTTGTTACTGGTATCACTACCCTTAGCCATTTTGTGAATTCCCCCTTTCACTAGTTATGCTTCCCGCTAAGGTCGGTTAGCATGTTATAAAAAATAAGGGGGGTCTTCTAGTTTTCATCAACCAGTACCAATTTATGTGCAGGCTCACAATTTTTTATCTCGGATGGGGTTTACCAGGGTTAGCTCTTGACATTGCGACGACGTCGTTTTGAACTAGTCTGCGACTACAGCCAACGCAGGAGATGCTGCAGCTTCTTCGTTAGACAGGCGGGAAATGCCTATTCCGGTAAAGGCATAAACGAGAGCGATGATACCGCTCATATAACACATGATGGCGAATGGGAGGTAAGAGAGTACCGGTACTCCTAGTGTCTCGGCCACAAACAAGCCAGTAATACTCCAAGGCACCAGCGGCACAACCACCGTACCGGTATCTTCCAGGGTACGTGACAGATTCTCGCTACGCAGCCCCAGGTGACGGTAGAGCGGAGCAAAGACAGGGCCCAAGACTGACATGGATACATAGCAACTACCGGTGAGCAGTACGATACCAACATTCGCAATAACCGTTGAGAGCACCAACTGGCCAGAATGTGTGACTCGACGCCCCAGGAAAGCAACCAGCGCTTCCAGCATGCCTGCTCCCCGCATTACACCGCCAAAAGCACTGGCAGCGATGACAAGGGCTGTTGTTCCCAGCATACTGCTCAGTCCACCCCTGTTAAGCAAACTATCGACCAAGGCGACGCCAGTCGTGCTCGCGTAGCCCTTGTTCATGGCACTTAGTACAGCTGCGAGCGAAGCCCCTTGCGTTGCAACTGCCAGCAGCCCACCGGCCGCCACGCCAGCAAAGAGTGAAGGAAGCACCGGCTTCTTCATGATGATCAAAGCGATGACGAGTGCCGGCGGGAGCAACAGCAAAGGAGAAATGTTGAACTGCGATTGCAGTGTGTTCTGCATTAAGCTGATATCGGCTAGGTTGGCACTATTTCCTGCATAACCGGCACCCATCCAACCAAAGACAATCAAAGAGATCAAAAGTGCTGGAACTGTTGTCCACATCATATGCTTGATATGCCTGAACAAGTCTGTATCGGTAACGGCAGCTGCCAGATTGGTAGTGTCGGACAGGGGCGAAAGTTTGTCACCAAAGAAGCCGCCTACAACGATGGCACCTGCAACTGCCGGAAGTGGAATGCCCAAGCCTCCACCTATCCCCATGAGAGCAATACCGACTGTACTGAGAGTCCCCCAGGAAGTACCGGTCGCAAGCGAAACGATGCAAGCGAGGAGTGTAGCGGCTACAAGGAATAGACCTGGTGGGAGGAAGCTCAGACCGTAATGGACCATGGTAGGAACAGTGCCGGCGAGCATCCACACACCAACCAGCATACCTACAACGAACAAAATCAGAATTGCGGGCACAACCGACCGAACCGATTGATAGATTCCGCCCTCAATACGCTCCCACGAGATGCCACACAACCCTGCTCCAACCGCTGTCATGGCAGCCGCAACGGTAAGTACTATTGATGTTGGTGCCTTAAGCACCATCAAACCGTATAAAATCCACGCAGCACCTAAAAGTGCAACCAAACCAGCTTGGCGCCCACTTAAAGTTCTTTGCATAATGATGTACCTCCTAAACTGTGATTTCAGGTAATCTCAGAAAACAAAAAAGCCAGCAAAGGCTGGCTTGACGGCAAAATGTCATCCTCCTTCCCCACCCTCCATGAGATAGTGCTCCACTTTCCTGGCAGGTGTACCAGGAAGTGACAGTGCGACGGGCTTTCACCCGGCGTCCCAACGCCACCCTTTGGCAAGGGGTACGTTTCGGCGAATTTGTGCCTTTCACATGGCGTCGTAGGCTTGCCTGCCTCAACCACGTTACTGATCACGCTTCGCTCCTCTACCTCATCCAAAAGGGGATGAGGTATGCGTTATTCAGTTTCTGATTGCAATTATATGCAGAACCTTCCCGCAATGCAACCCACAGGATTTACCAGTTACTACTTCACTCCACATAGGCTTGACCTCGAAGGCATATGATTGAATGACTACGCCCGTGGAGGTGAGATAGATCCGTAACAACAACCTGCGTGCATTAGGCTGGCTACTGCTGCTAGTACTCACCGTATCTGCGCTACCTGGAGCGGCAATTACCGTATGGTCGCATTTCGATCGCCCCTTACGCGGCTTGACTATAGCCGTTGATCCCGGCCACGGCGGGATTGATGATGGTACCAGGGCAGGAGGGCGCCATCTGGAGAAGGATGTTAACCTGCAACTGGGCTTTGCTTTACGGGACGCTCTAGAGCGTTTGGGGGCCCAGGTGATAATGACTCGCGAGACTGATACATCCCTCAGCAAACAGGATAAAGTCTATCCCGGCCGTCACCGGGAAGACTTAGCTCACCGGGTTGAAATTATCCATGAAAACGACGCGGACCTGTTCATTAGTGTCCATTGCAACGCCTGTCCCGAGTATCCAGGCGCCAGAGGAGCCATCGTCTACTACGCGAAGGTTTCTCCTATCAGCAAACAGATGGCAGAAAGCGTGCAGGACAGACTGAACAACATGAACCTGTCCAGCTTTGACGCCACTGTACGTCCACATGCAGCGGTAGGGGCAGATTATTTTGTGCTGCGCAATACCCGTGGCCCTGGCATCTTGCTGGAGGCCGGTTACTTGAGCAATTGGATTGACCTGCGTCTTCTGCTAAGCAAACAGTTTCAGAAGTCCCTGGCGCATTCAGTCAGCATGGGTATCGCTGATTGGCGGCGCTTGCCTGCGCCCGAGCCTGAACCGCAGCTTGAGGGCAGCTTGGCTGTATTGGTTAAGCCTAATCTTACTCTAGCCACTTGGACCGACTGGCTCTTAAGCGAACTCCCGCTTACGTTTGTACTGGATGCAGGCGACCACAGGGCCATGGGGGCTGCTGAAAAAATACGGGCCTCTGGTCACGACGCCATACTGCTGCAAATAGACAACTCAGGTGAAGGGACATTGGGTGCACTATACTATCAAG
>JAWLDB010000002.1:0-63365 GCA_041686915.1 Bacillota bacterium | reverse complement strand
GGGCTGTTTAATCTGATTAGGAACCAGTTTATCGAGGTTATTGAGTGGACTGACGGTACAAGTGACACTCTGGTTTATCGCTTCCCAGTAGCAAACAAAGAAATCAAGATGGGAGCTCAGTTGACTGTTAGAGAGTCACAAGCCGCTGTGTTTGTAAACGAGGGACAGATTGCGGATGTATTCAGCCCAGGACGTTATGAACTCACCACCGCCAATATGCCAGTGCTGACTACGCTGAAGTCATGGAAATATGGCTTTAACTCGCCATTTAAGGCGGAAGTCTACTTCATCAACACCAGGCAGTTTACACAGCAGAAGTGGGGAACAGCCAATCCTATCATGTTGCGAGATAGAGAGTTCGGTATGCTTCGCCTCAGGGCTTACGGCGTCTTTGCCTTCAGAGCCGTTGATCCGGTCAAGCTGCTGAAGGAGTTGTTCGGGACCAGTGGTAGCTTCAGCACTGAAGACATCGTCAGTCAGCTGCGAACCATCTCAATCTCTGGTCTGAGTGATTTGCTTGCTGAGTCGAAAATCCCTGCGCTTGACCTGTCATCCCAATACGATGAGCTGAGCCGACAAGCCGAGGCTAAGCTGCGACCACGCTTCTCGGAATACGGTCTGGATATTACTTCATTTACTATCGAGAATATTTCTCTGCCCAAGGAAGTCGAAGAAGTGCTCGATAAGCGTACCAGTATGGGTATCCTGGGTGATCTCGGTCGCTATGCCCAGTATCAGGCAGCCGAAGCAATCAGGGAAGCTGCGAGAAATGAGGGTGGGGGAGCCGCCGGCGCAGGTGTCGGACTAGGTGCAGGAGCTGCACTCGGCCAAATGCTTGCACAATCTGTCAATGCGGCGAAACAGACCACGCCCGATAGTGGTTCGGCTGGCGAGAAACCCGAAGAGTCGGCAGCCAAACCGACCGACCCCACCCCAAGCGCAGCTCATGCAGATACCCGTTTCTGTCCTGAGTGCGGTACTGCCGCTCCGGCTGGCTTCAAGTTCTGTGGGCAATGCGGCACTAGCTTTTCGACTACCCGTACATGCAGCAACTGCGGCTTTGAAGCAGATAGGGATATGAAGTTCTGCCCCGACTGTGGGCAGAAGCTTATATAGCAATGGATGAGTGCTATGGACAATTTTCAAGAACAATCGGTGTTGACTGACCTACCTGAAACAGTAGCAACCGACCGCTTTCCATGTCCACAGTGTGGTGCGGACATGACCTTCAATGTGGAGCAACAGGCGTTAGCCTGCGCTTATTGCGGGCACCATGTGGAGATTGAGGGAGAAGTGAGTGAGGTCAAGGAGTACGACTTGGCCGATGGAGAAGACATGTGCTCGAGCGATTGGGGCAACACGGTCAAAGTTATCCACTGCGAGAGTTGCGGAGCGCAGACGATCTTGGAAGCGCATAGCGCAGCCCAGAGCTGCTCGTTCTGCGGTTCCTCACACGTAATGCAACAAGACGCAATGGCTGGTATCCGACCCGAAACAGTCATTCCGTTCCAAGTCTCTGTAGACGCAGCGAAGCAGGCTTTCAATAAGTGGATTGGCAGCCACTTCTTCGCACCTGGCGATCTTAAGACCAGCTATAGAGCCAATCCGCTGCGCGGTATCTATATCCCCTTCTGGACATATGACACTGACACTTATTCACTATACAAAGCTGAACGTGGCACGCACTACTGGGTTACACAACCCATAACTGTGATGAAGAACGGCAAGCATGTCACCGAACAACGTCGGGTGCGCCGAACCCGCTGGCGTTTTGTCAGTGGCACGTACGGTCAGTTCTATAATGACGAGTTGATCCACGCTTCCAAGCGCTTGGACGACGTCCTGCAAGGCAGGGTCGGGAGATATGACCTAAGCAAGTTGATGGAGTACCGGCCAGAGTATCTCTCAGGTTTCGCTGCGGAGAAGTATAGCATAGGCCTGCAAGAGGGTTGGGAGCGTGCTAAAGACTCCATAAAGAGCAAAATCTCGCAAGGTATCACTCGACAGATCAATGGCGATGAAGTGCGCGGTCTACGTTTTACCACCTCGTTCGACCAGGTGCGGTTCAAGCATACCCTGCTGCCTCTCTGGATGTCAGCCTATACTTATAACGACAAAGTATACCGGTTTTTGATTAATGGTCAGTCAGGAGAGGTGCATGGTGAAGCGCCGGTAAGTGCTCTAAAAGTTGCGATTGCAGTGTTGTTAGGCGTTGCGGCTGTTGCCCTTTTCTTCTATCTGTCCAACAATCAGTAGATTAAACTAGGCCAGGCATACTCGAGAAGCCACCGGCAAGTCGCTGGTGGCTTCTATTCACCCAGTCTAGACCAATCCAAAGAGATAGGCCCCCTGGGCAACCAGGAAACAGACCAGAATACCAGTAATAGTCGGCACCAGGAAGGAGACCGCTGTCCATTTCCAGCTTTGAGCTTCCTTGCGGATGGTCAAGAGTGTCGTTCCGCATGGCCAGTGGTTCAGTGAGAACAACATTGTGCAGACCGCTGTCAACCAGGTCCAGCCGTTGGCTACCAGTAGCTCGCGTAGCTCCATCAGGCTATCCAGCTCCAGCATTGCACCCGCGCGCATGTAACTCATGATGAGAATTGGGATCACAATCTCATTCGCTGGTAGACCTAAGATGAAGGCCAGTAAGATATAGCCATCCAGGCCGATCATGTGAGCAAAGGGCTGCAGGAACGCCGCACACTGCGAGAGCAGGCTAGCCCCTCCCACATTCACGTTCGCCATTGCCCAGATAATAACGCCAGCCGGCGCAGCCACCGAGATGGCGCGACCCAAGACGAACAGAGTGCGGTCCAACAGCGAACGGACCAGGATGCGACCTACCTGGGGTTTGCGGTAAGGCGGCAACTCAAGAGTGAAGGATGAGGGCAAGCCTTTTAGTATCGTCTTGGATAATAGTCTTGAGATAACCAGCGTCAGCAATACTCCAAGCACGATCACTGCCAGCATAGCCAGTGTAGCCACTAGCGACTGGAAGCGGGTAACCGATCCAGCAATGAAGATTGATACCAAGGCAATCAATGTCGGGAAGCGGCCGTTACAGGGCACGAAGTTGTTCGTAATCATGGCAATCAACCGTTCACGCGGCGAGTCGATGATGCGGCAGGCGATAATGCCGGCGGCGTTACACCCAAAGCCCATGCACATGGTCAGTGCCTGCTTGCCATGCGCGCATGCTCGCTTGAAGAAGTTATCAAGGTTAAAGGCTACACGGGGTAAGTACCCGAGATCTTCCAACAATGTGAACATTGGGAAGAAGATGGCCATTGGTGGTAGCATTACGGAAATCACCCAAGCCAGGGTGCGGTAGACCCCGAGAACTAGAATGCTATGCAACCACTCCGGCCAACCGTTGGTCATGAAAAGCTCTGTCAGTCTGTCTTCTATCCAGAAAAACCCGTCAGCCAGCATTCCGGAGGGCACATTCGCCCCTTCGATGGTAAGCCAGAACACTGCGCCCAGCAGGGCTAGCATGATGGGAATGCCCAATAGCCGGGAAGTCAGGATGTTATCAATCTTCCTGTCCAGTGCGTTGTGTTGTTTGTTCCCAATGGTTACCGCTTTGCCGGCTTTGTCCTCGGCAGTCTTGACCAGGCAGGTCACTATGCGGTCACGCAGCTTGTCGGGGTCCACGCGACGCTTTGCCAACAGCTCCTTGGCTTCATTCAGCTTTCCGATAACGTCAGGATGTTCAGAAAGGTCAAACTCCAGGTGTTTTTCCAAGGAAGCTACCAGGGTGCTGTCATTGTCCAGCAGGCGCAGGGCGGTCCAGCGGTCGTCTACCTTGCCCTTGGTCAGTTCTTCAACCGCTGGCTGCACCAGGCTGATAGCTTTTTCCACCGTCTCGTCATACTCGACCTGCATTGGTGTAGGTTGCAGAGCACCGCTGGCTACCTCGTAAACTGCCTGTTTGAGCTGACCCAGCCCAACTCCATCGCGGGCATTGGTGCCGACAACTGGCACACCTAGCAGGCCGGATAGTTTGTCCAGGTCGACCTGCATCTGCTTGCGTTTTGCTTCATCCAGTAGGTTGACGCAGATCACCACGTTCCTGGTAATTTCCATTATCTGCAGAACCAGGTTAAGGTTGCGCTCCAGGCAAGTTGCGTCGGTGACGATTACGGTGGCATGCGGTTGACCAAAGCAGATGAAGTCTCGCGCGACTTCCTCCTCTACTGAGTTGGCCAGAATTGAGTAAGTGCCCGGCAGATCAACCAGGACAAAGTCCCTATCACGGTGATTGTATCTGCCCTGTGCGTTAGTTACTGTTTTGCCAGGCCAGTTGCCTGTGTGCTGTTTTAAGCCGGTCAAGCTGTTAAAAACGGTGCTCTTCCCGACATTTGGGTTCCCTGCTAAAGCAATTACCAGGTCGTCTGGTGACTCTACTCTTACCTGGAACATCTCCTTTAGCGCGCCAAGCCCGGTGGATTGGCTGGTCAGCCCCAAGTTGATCATCTCCTCTCCTAACAATCTCACATTTCGACCAGGATATTGCAGGCCTCTTCAGAACGAAGAGCAATCACAGCTCCCCGTATTTCATAAGCGACTGGGTCTCCCGACGGGCTCTTACGCAGCGCCTCGACGGTGGTGTCTTCTATCAAGCCAAGGTCAAGCATCCGGCGCCTGGCCCTGTCTTTGGCCAGCAATTCTGTGACCTTGCCGCACTTGCCCATGGGTAGTTCATGCAGTGGCAGTACAGTCTTATTCACTGATAACCCCCCTTTCAGTGCTATCTTCACTGCTTAAACTCATAAGTTAGCAGTGGGTAAGTCTTTTTCTTACCAGCAATATATGGTGCGGAGAGTAGATGTGTTACTCGCGGGTAAAAAACTCTGGAGAGAAGGGTGAGCTTATGCCGAAGAACGGCAAGGAGTTTAGAACGGTCCGGGGATATCAGATGCTGAAGCAGGGCAGTAAGGCGCTCACCCCGAGTATGGAAGACTACTTGGAGATGATCTATCGCCTCTGCTTGGAAGAGGGTTATACGCGGGTGAACAATCTGGCGGACGAGTTAAACGTACAGGCGCCGTCCGTGTCGAGGGTCATCCGGAAGCTGAGTGACTTGGGGTTTGTAAAAAACCACAAATACGGTATTATCCAGCTTACGGAAAGGGGCCGGGGTACAGGTAGCTATCTATTGGCAAGGCATGAGACCGTGGAGCTGTTTCTCAAGAACCTCGGTGTAGGTGATGGTCTATTTGTGGACGCGGAGCTGATTGAGCATCATCTTAGTCGCAAGACAGTAAGGCTGCTGGAGATGCTGAATAGCTTCCACGCTGCTTATCCTGAGGTGTTACAGCAGTTTGAGGATTTTAGGGCACAGAGTGGCGATACAGGTGCAGCTAATGAGGAGCAGTGATGGCAATTGCACATAGGCAAGTTAGAATCAGAAAAGGCAGGATACGGGATCCTGCCTTTTTTGTGTACTCCGTTCGTATTGATTTGATACGTTGGAATGGCATCTTCGGATGTTTAGACCTCAACGGCAGATTGGTGTGCTACAATAGTTTCATCTATTAAATGATTGCAGGGGGAAGAAGATGGCGGAGCAAGCTATCAGCAGGCGTGAACAGAGCCTGCTTAGAACGAACAAGTCGTTGACCAACACAATACTGCTACTGGCCTGGCCTGTGATGGCCGAGATGATGCTGCAGACCTTGGCTCAGATTGTAGATATGGCTATGGTGGGGCGTCTGGGCAAGGCATCCATTGCGGCTGTGGGCTTGAGCTTCCGGCCTCTCTTTGTGGGACAAGCTATCTTCCTGGGTTTAGGGGTAGCTACCACGGCGCTGGTTGCCAGGTTCATAGGTGCTGGGGACAGGGCGAAGGCCACAAGAGCTGCGGAACAATCCTTGCTCACAACGTCGGTATTGGCTCTTGCTTTAGCAGCTTTCGGATATCTTGCTGCGCGTCAAATCACGGTGTTCATGGGTGCAGAGGCTGATGTAGTGGGCTTAGGGACAACCTATCTCAGAGGTTTTAGCCCTGGTCTCTTTTTCCTGATGCTCGCGACGATTATGACCTCCGCACTGCGAGCTTCAGGCGATACCAAAACTCCATTCTATGCCGGCGCAATCTCCAACGTTGTGAACGTGGTCGGTAACTATGTACTGATCTTTGGAATGTTTGGTTTCCCTGCCCTGGGGGTATTGGGTGCTGCCATCGCCACCAGTTTCTCCCGCGTAGTTGCTGCCGGGATCATGTTTATGGCCCTGCTGCGCGGCAAGGGTGGTCTGCATCTCAACTGGCGGGACTTCGCTACGCTTGATTGGGACATGATCACCAGGCTGTTCAAGATCGGTATTCCAGCTGCGCTCGAGCGGTTCGTACAGTCTATTAGTATGATGTTGCACCTCAAGATACTGGCTACTCTCGGAACCACCGCTGTAGCCATTTCTACCCTGAGTGGTAATGTGGAGCAGATATCCTTTATGCCCAGTATCGGCTTTGCGGTGGCAGCCTCCACCCTGGTGGGGCAGAATCTCGGTGCCAAACAGCCCGAAGAGGCTGAACGGAGCGGCTGGGGAGCTGTGCGACTTTGTTCTTTGTTCATGGGAACGATGGGCCTGCTCTTCGTGCTAGTGCCGACTTTGTTCATCCGCATCTTCACAGCGGATCCGACCGTGATAGAACCTGCGAAGGCGGTGCTGCGGATTGTTGGCCTGGCGCAGGTGCCACAAGCAGTCGGCTTTGTTACTAGTGGCATTCTGCGTGGATCAGGTGACACCAGAGCAGTACTCGGGATAGGCTTGGTCGGTAACGTAGTTTTGCGCCTAGGTCTCTCATATTTGTTTGTAATTGTCCTCCGTTGGGGCCTATGGAGCGCATACCTGGCAGTTCTTATCGATTGGCTTGTACGCGGAGGCCTCTTAGCCTATTGGGTTAAGAGAGGCAAGTGGAAGACGGTCAAGGTATAAAAGAAGTCAAATCCCCGGCAAACGCCGGGGATTTGTTTCATTAAGCGTTATTCTTGATGGCACTCCCCTGCGTGAGCATGCTCGTTACAGACAACATCCTCGGATTTGAGCTGGCCTGCAGCGAACTCTTGGGCTGCATCTTCTACCAAACCTGTAGCACCCGTTACAATCTGCACGCCGTGTTGTCTGAATAACTGTTGGGCGTTAGCACCCATGCCACCGGCGATAATGACGCGCACCCCATGCTCCGCCAGATACTTGGGCAAAAAGCCCCTCTGGTGGCCTGGGTTTTCCAAAAAACTTGGGCTACCCAGCTTGCCGTCTTTAAGTTCCCAGGTTTTCCAGCCCTCGCAATGGCCAAAGTGTGATGACACATGCACACCGTCACTTGCTACTGCAATTTTCATCTAGCGCTTCCTCCTTAACTAGACCGATTATTTTCTCCCACATTGCAACTATTTCCTTGGCAGCTGGGGAGGCAGGGTAAGCCACGATTGGCTGCAGCTCGTGTAGAGCCCTATTAACCAGCGGGTCAAAAGGTATCCTGCCCACCAGGGGGATATTCCGCTGAACACAGTGTGAATGCAACTGCTCACTCAGGTCGGGGTTCAAATCGTACTTGTTGACGCAGACGAGGGTGGGTACTCCGAGTTGTTCTGCCAGATCGGCCACTCGTTTGAAATCAGCTATGCCTGAAACTGTCGGTTCACCCACAATCAGGGCTACGTCGACACCAGTTAGTGAGGCCATCACTGTGCAGCCAACACCGGGAGAACCGTCCAGGATTACCATTTGGTCACCAGTACGATGAAGGTGGACGTTCTTTCTTACCTCAGTCACCAGCTTACCCGATCCCTCAGCACCTATCTCCATCTCAGCGCGAGAGAGTAAACCCTTGTCAGTGCTGGTGATAATAGTGCTTCCAGTCACCTGATCAACCAGGCTGATCGCCTGTACGGGGCAGACAACTGCACATGCTCCACAGCCTTCGCATCTTAGTTCATCGATGACATGTCCGGAAATCGCGTTATATCGGCAGGCCATCGTGCATCGGTCGCACTCAGTGCATAGCTCGTTATTGACCTGGGCAACCTTGGCGCCGATAAAGGGCGTTGCCGTCTGGTCCTTGCCGCCGAGCAGCAGGTGCAGATTGGCTGCATCAACGTCGCAATCAGCCTTAATGCTGGTACCAGCCAGCCAAGAGAACGCCGCGGCAATCGTCGTTTTGCCGGTACCGCCTTTTCCGCTGATGATAACTAGCTGCATTTTATGGCCTCCTTCAGGGCGCTTCCCAGTCGTTCGAACACAGCTGCATACTCGCTGTCATCCAACAGCATATTGCCCTGTGAGTAGAGCAAAGCTGCCTTCCGACTGAAGGGGATGGACCCTACGACCGATATGTCATTGTCTTGGCAGTACCTGTGGATTATTCCATCCATGCTATCTGACCGGTTGATAATCACTGCATGAGGAATGCCCATCTGTTCAGCCAGCCGTGCGGCTATATCCAGGTCGTGCAGGCCAAAGGGAGTGGGTTCCGTCACCAACAGGGCAAAATCTGCGCCGTCAATCGCTTTTACAACATTGCACGAGCTGCCAGGCGAACAATCTACCAGCCAATCTCCTTCGTTAAGCATTTGTTTTACCTTTGAGATGACCGGTCCTGCCATCGGTTCACCGATGTCCAGGACGCCTTGCACCAAACGCAGGCCCGCGCTGCTTCCGATATCAACATGACCTACAGGGCGAGGCACCTCCTTGATGGCGCCTGTCTGGCAGGAGTACATGCATGCCCCGCAGCCGTGACAGAGCTTGGAGAATAGCATAATTCGCTGTCCGGCATAGGCCAGTGCATTAAACTGGCAGGATTGCACGCATCGCTGGCAAGAAACGCACAGACTGCCATCTATCTGTGGTGATTTCACCGTCACTGTCTCGCTAAGCGTAATCTCGGGCTTCAGAAAAAGGAAACCATTTGGCTCTTCTACGTCACAGTCTGCATAGTTCCATCCGAGCATCCGGGCCAGGTTAGTAGCGACTGTCGTCTTACCAGTCCCGCCTTTACCACTTAGTACGGCAACCTCCATAGTGTTTACCGTGCTCTCCGTTGCTGCTGGCCAAGTCCTGTATGGGGAGCAGACACCCTGTCAAGGGGTAATAGCTCTCCTTTTTTATACGCTGTGAGTTCGTCACTCACGGTACGCCCATCAGTCTGATAGACAGCAATTCCTGCTGCGTCGAGCACTGCCTTGGCGTTCGGGCCTAGATTCCCTGTAACGAGCACTTCGGCCTTTTGGTTGACGACCTCTTGCGCAGCTGCAATGCCCGCTCCGTGAGCCGAGCCTAGTCCCGGGTTCTCCATGAAATCGTAAGTCTGTTCTTCGGTGTCAAAGAATACCAAATAGGGGGCTCTGCCAAAGCGGCTGTCCACTTTGGCTGCTGCATTAGGTCCTGTGCTGGAGACACATACTCGCACTGTTAACAACCCCTTCCATTATGTACGTAGCTAAATCGTTTTGGTCATATGCCCAATTAATTATAATGCCTACAGCCCAATATTGTCAAATGCCCAAAACAGATTTCGTAGGATCTTGCTCTATCGCAGCAGTGTAGGGGTGGTTCTAAGGCAGCAAGTTTAATTCAGCCGGTGAATAATAGTGAATTGTGCTACAATTAAGCTAAGGATTTGCTACGGCAAGGAGGTAAGAGTGTGAAGTACAACTTTGATCGGTCAATCGAGAGGAAGAATACCAACAGTACCAAGCATGACATGAATGCTATCATGTTTGGCAGGGAAGACGTGCTGGATATGTGGGTGGCGGATATGGATCTCCCGGTTCCGCAGCCTGTAGTTGACGCCATTAAGGAACGGGCTGAACACCCGGTGTACGGGTACACATTCCCGCCGGCTTCGCTCTACGATGCGATCGTCAACTGGGTAGACGACCGTTATGGGTGGAAGATTAAGAAGGAGTGGATAGTATTCAATGCAGGTGTAGTGAATGGCCTCTACTCTGCAATTGAAGCCTTTACTCATCCTGGCGATGAGGTGATAGTCCAGCCTCCCGTCTATTATCCTTTCTATACCGCCATCAAACACAACGGCTGCCAGATAGTGCACAACCCTCTTAAGCTGGTAAATGGACGTTATGAGATGGACTTCGAAGGACTGGAAAGGCTGTTTGAAGGCAGCACATCATTCCCGGTCCGGGTGCCGCGCATTAAGGCCCTAATCCTCTGTAGCCCGCATAACCCCGTAGGAAGAGTCTGGACCAAAGAGGAGTTGACTCGCCTTTCTCAAATCTGTATCAAGCATGACTGCATGATCATTTCTGATGAGATTCACTGTGATTTGCTGGCGAAGGGTGTCAAGCACACGGCAACGTCGAGTATTTCCCAGGAAATTGAGCAGCATACCATAACTTTCCTGTCGGCTAGCAAGACCTTCAACCTGGCCGGACTGGCGACTTCTTTCGTGATCATTCCCAATGACGCCTGGCGCAAGCAGTATATCCATCTGCGCGCTGGTCACAACAGCGGCAATATCTTCGGCCTGGTTGCCACAGAAGCAGCCCTGCGTGATGGTGAGGAATACCTGGAGCAGTTGGTTGAGTATCTGAACGCCAATCGCACCTACTTCTATGACTATGTTCGCACTCATGTTCCCCGCCTTAAAGTAATAGAATCTGAAGGTACCTACCTGGCATGGGTCGATATGCGCGCCTTGGGCATGAGCACAGGTGAGTTGCAGAAGTTTATGCGTGAACAGGCTCGTCTTGCATTGGATGATGGCTTCGCTTTTGGTCCTGGGGGAGAAGGCTTCCAACGTTTCAATCTGGCCTGCCCGCGGAGTGTAGTGGAAGAAGCTCTGAGGCGCCTTGAGCAGGCTGTCAACTCGCTGTAAAATGAATGGGTCCCAACGTTTGAGTGGGACCCGTTTTCTTACGGGCCACAAATCTATACAGATACTGTAAATCTTGATAGACTGGCAGTAGCGGACTGCTTCCCTTTGAAGGGGCAGGCGGTCATGGAAGCTGAGTTGATTAGGAGCATGCAGACGATGATCGCAGCAGAATAAACAGCCTAAAGCCACGACTCCAATAAAAACAAGAGGAGCCCGGAAGGCTCCTCTCTTGATTCCTATTCAATAATAGTCATTTCAAACTCTGGTGGCGTCTCCAAGTGGCGTTTGACGAAACAGTGCCCGGCTGCCTCGACCAGGCCAGCTTTCTCCCCTTCGGGGAAACCTGCCGGCAGCATCAACTGCATTTTAACCTTGCTCGCTAAGCGGCTGTCTGGGTCACGATCTACGTCCATCAGGATTTTCATTCCATCTGTCGACAAGCCCTTCTCTTGGCAATAGCCAACGGCTGTCAAACCGGCACAGGTGCCTAGGGAAGCCAGGAACAGGTCATAAGGTGACGGGGCGCCAGCGCCCGTCTCAATTATCAATCCCTTGCAGTGAGCATCGGCTTTACCATTCCCGACAATAATCTCCATAGTAGACATCGCAGTTCATCCTCTCTTATTGGGCTCATATAATAGTTCTACTAGTCGCCGTTAATACCTTGCCGAAACACTGCAAGTATAACAACATTGGCGTCTAGCTTGAATAGATATACAAGAAGGAAATGGTGTGCATTTCATCAGGAGGTGACATATTTGTCAAGCAAGTTAAGAGTTGGTGTCATCGGTGCCACCGGTATGGTGGGCCAGAGGTTCATCTCTTTACTGTCAGACCACCCATGGTTTCAGGTGGTTGCGGTTGCTGCCAGCAGTCGCTCGGCGGGCAAAACATACGAAGAGGCGGTCGATGGACGGTGGGCGTTTGAGGTGCAGGTTCCCACGTCCATCTCATCCCTGATAGTGCAGGATGCAGGCAATGTGGATCAGGTTGCCGGTGGCGTAGACTTTGTCTTTTGTGCTGTCGACATGAAGAAGGAGCAGATTAGAGCCCTGGAAGAGGCGTATGCAAAAACGGAGACTCCTGTAGTTTCTAACAACTCCGCGCATCGCTGGACCCCTGACGTCCCCGCGTTAATTCCGGAGATCAACCACGCCCATCTGGACATCATTCCAGTGCAGCAGAAGAGGCTTGGCACCAAGAGGGGCTTCATTGCAGTCAAGCCTAACTGTTCCATTCAAAGCTACGTTCCTGCATTGCATCCACTAATGGAGTTTCACCCGAAGCAGGTACTGGCCTGCACTTACCAGGCGATTTCGGGCGCAGGCAAGACCTTTGCCAGTTGGCCCGAGATGGTCGATAACGTTATTCCGCTAATTCCTGGTGAAGAGGAGAAGAGCGAGCAAGAGCCGCTCAGAATCTGGGGTCGCATTGTGGGGGACAAAATCGTCAAAGCTCAGTTCCCTCTGATTACCACACAGTGCATTCGAGTGCCTGTTAGTGATGGCCATATGGCTGCTACCTTTGTGAGCTTTGAGAAGAAGCCATCCATCGAGGAAATACTGACCCGGTGGGAGAGCTTTAAAGGGAAGCCACAACGTTTGGAGCTACCCAGTGCTCCTCAGCCTTTCATCAGGTACTTCCATGACGAGGGCCGGCCCCAGACCGGCCTGGATCGAGACTTCCAAGGTGGCATGGGTATCACCGTAGGCAGACTGCGGGAAGACAGTATCTTTGATTACAAGTTCGTCTGCCTGTCACACAACACACTGCGCGGCGCTGCCGGCGGTGCAGTCTTAATGGCAGAGCTGCTCAAGGCAGAGGGATATCTAAGCGCTAAGTAAGTATGATACATCCCCGCGGACGTTGTCCGCGGGGATGTATCTTTATGAGGTTGCGCTTCCGGGTAAGTCGGGTATAGCACAACCCCAGGGCACGCCGTACGAGGCGTGCCCTCTTCTGTTCCCTTTATCTATCCACTGGCATAGATATTTAATGTAAGCTTTAGACCTAGTTACAGGAATGAGATTGCGCTGAAATCGAACTCTCTGGGAAAGCATGCGAGGAGGCGAGCCAATGAACTTAGAGCAGCGGTTTAGCGTGTACAGGGACAACGTCGTTGGCAATGGGCAGGTCTTTCGAACCCCTTACGGCGAGGTGCGCATGCTTTATGCTGACTGGACAGCAAGCGGGAGACTATACAGGCCGATCGAGCAGGCCATGCTGGAACAGGTAGGCCCATATGTGGGCAACACGCATTCTGAGTCCAGTGAAACTGGAATGGCCATGACCAGGCTTTACCACCAGGCGCATCAGCTGCTGAAACGGCATGTCAACGCAGGGCTAAATGATGTGATCATTACCGCAGAAGCTGGCATGACTGGCGTCGTCAACAAACTGCAGAGAATTATGGGATTACGCATCTGCGAGCGTATGAAACCATTTCTCAGGCTGCCAGAGGATGACCGTCCTGTTGTCTTTGTAACTCATATGGAACACCACTCCAATCATATCTCCTGGCGCGAGACCTGCGCAGACGTAGTCTGTCTCGAGCCAGGGCCGGACGGCTTGATAGATCTAAACCGCTTAGAGCACCAATTGCAACGTTATCGCGGGCGCAGGTTGAAGATAGGCGCCTTCACAGCGTGTTCAAACGTTACTGGTATCGTTACCCCCTACCATGCTATGGCCAAATTGATGCACCAGCATGACGGGCTATGCTTTGTTGACTTTGCCGCCAGCGCTCCCTACGTTGACATTGATATGCATCCTGCGGACCCGTTGGCGTATTTGGACGCCGTCTATTTCTCACCCCACAAGTTCTTGGGAGGGCCCGGCTCCTCAGGGGTGTTGATATTTAACCGCAATATACATGACAACGCGATACCGGACAATCCCGGGGGTGGAACCGTTGATTGGACCAGTCCCTGGGGGCACAAGTATATACACGATATTGAACTGCGGGAAGATGGCGGTACACCCGGGTTTCTGCAGGCGATCAGGGCCGCGCTGAGCGTTCAGTTGAAAGAAAAGATGTCCAGCGATCTGATGTTGGCAAGGGAACACGAGCTGCTGCGCCGGCTGTTCTCTGGGTTAGATACCATCCCCAGTCTGCATATTTTGGAGGGAGAAATGCGAGAACGCCTGGGGATTGTCTCAGTCTACGTAGACGGGATTCACTATAACCTGCTGGTGAAGGTCCTGAATGACCGCTTTGGCATACAGGTGAGGGGGGGATGCTCCTGCGCAGGCACATATGGTCATTACCTGTTAGGTGTAGGAAGAGAACAGTCGGCGAAAATAACCAACAATATCGACAAAGGGGACCTCTCCGCAAAGCCTGGTTGGGTAAGGGTATCGCTTCACCCTGTAACCACAGATAGCGAGATAGAGTGCATTGTGGCGGCTTTCAAACAGACAGTAGCGAACATAGACAGATTGCGAGGCGACTATCTATATGACGGAAGGACTAATGAGTTTAGACATAGAGGGGAGTCGCCTACCAAGCCAGCTGCCTGGTTGCGTCTGTAGTCCCATTGCTGAGCGAAGCGGCGGCCTATTGGCCGCCGCTGCTTTTTACCCTTAGAAGGGGATCTGGGAGTTACCATCCTGCCTCTCCTTGAGCGTCAATATTGGTAAATCCGCGGTTTAAACGAATAGCAGAAGATAATGCCCTGTTAGATTGACAATATTAAGGGAAACCTTTATAAATAAGATATATGTTTCGAATGGATTTTACTGGGAGGGGAATGACCGTGGGTAATTGTTCTTTTTATGACATCAAACTCAAACTGGACCCGATTGAGCAATCGGTAGCCGCCAGAGTAAGAATCTTGTTCAAGGCCCAAGAGATGACGGATAAACTGACTGTGTTATTACATCAGGATTTGAAGGTGAAGTCCATTAGCGGTGCGCTCCTGCAGGAGTACATCCATCAGGGTAACGCCGGATATCAGTTTGCCGGCGAGGCAGATGCTTGGGAACTGGTGTTTAAGGAGATGCTCCAACCAGGTCAGGAAACTGAGCTGACTTTTGACTACTCAGGCCGGCTGCCTCATCTGATCTTCGATGAATGGGATGTAAACCGGCTAACCCCTGAGTGGACAGAGCTAGGCCTTTACACACCTTGGTTCCCGTGGGATCCGCACGGTGGCTTGTTTACATACCAGGTTGACCTGGAGATTAACCCTGAGTATCGCGTTACCGGAACTGGAAAAGTTGCCGGGAGTGACGGTAAGTGGACACTCTCCTCTGAGCTGCCGACCATGGATATCACTATAGCTGCTGCTCCTGACTTGCAGCAAGCCACGGGGTGCTCCGGTCGGGCGAGCATGGCCATTCACCACACTGCAGGTGAGAACCAGGAAGGCATTCGGGCTATTCTCGCAGACGGAGAATGGATTTTGGACTTTTACCAGAACTGGTTCAAGGATGACCAGGACCGCCATCTGGATGTAATCATAGCCCCGCGCAAACGAGGTGGCGGGTATGTTCGCCCAGGCATGGTCATGCTTTCTGACCTCCAGGGCTACCAGGCGGCCAGCGGGAACCGCTTATTCCGGTTTATTGCGCACGAATTCGCCCATCTCTGGTGGACAGGTGCGAGGATAGATAGCTGGGAAGATTGGTTGAATGAGTCATTTGCTGAGTACTCTTCGATGAAAGCGTTTGAGAGCAGGTACGGACAAGCCGAAGTAGGGCAACTGGTGACTACGATGCGTGCAAAGGCTGCCGGGCTTCCGCCAATCCGGGGCCTCTCGCGCAATGACGAGTCCGCTCATGGCGTGCTCTACACCAAGGGAGCACTGCTGCTTTGGGACCTGGCGCAGCTGATCGGCCCGGAGAAGATGGATGAGGTGCTTAAGAGAAGATTTAGCGAAAAAGTCATCACTACCAATGGTTTCCTGAATTTGCTGGACAACGTAGGGGGCACGCAGGTAGCGCAGCAGTTTGACAGCTGGCTACGGGCATAACTCTTCTTGCGGATTGACATCCACCCACTCGTAGCCCCACGGCATGCCGTGGCGTCTTTTGTCGGGGTTGTTTCCTGTCACGAACTCAACCGTCAGGCAGGGAACATCACCGTTTCTTAAGAAATAAGTGTAAGATGCCCAAAGTGCGCTTGTACAGGAGAGATAGTCTGACCGGGTTTTTGCGCACTCTATAAGAGACAAAGAAACTTTGTGCAATAGCCTGCGTATCAATCTACTGTACAGGTGTGGTCAATTATTCCGGGAGGTGGAGTAAAATGCCTTGGTTAATCGGTATTGGTCTGATTGCGGTGGTTGGTCTTTTCCTGATGAGTGTTTACAACCGTTTGGTACAGCTTAGGCAGAGGGTGAAGAATGCCTGGTCACAGATCGACGTGCAGCTCAGGCGTCGTTATGATCTGATTCCTAACCTGGTAAACACAGTTAAAGGCTACATGACCCACGAGCGTGAAACGCTTGAGAGTGTCACCAACGCTCGCACCCGGGCCATGAGCGCCGGTAGCGTGGCTGAACATGCAGGTGCTGAGCATCAGCTCACAGGTGCCCTGAAGACCTTGTTCGCTGTGGCAGAAAACTATCCCCAGTTGAAAGCAGACAGCAACTTCCGCCAACTGCAGGAAGAACTAAGCAACACCGAAAGCAAGATAGCTTTCTCTCGCCAGTTCTACAATGATACCGTGCAGCGGTTCAATACAACAGTGCAGGTGTTCCCAAACAATCTGGTGGCAGGCATGTTTGGCTTCCACGAAGTAGAGTACTTCAACCTCGATGGCGAGCCTGCAGCCCGTGGTCCCGTCAATGTGGATTTCAAGTAAAGCTGCGTTGAAGCCAGGCAAGCTCCGGTGGGTAGCTCTCGCTATTCTTTCCCTTGTCCTGGCTGCTAGCTTTCTGCTGGTTCCAGGGGAGGCAGAAGCCCGCTCCTTCCGCTTCACTAACCTGCAGCTTGACGCAGAAGTTCTGCCCGACGGTTCACTGCAGATTGTGGAGCAACGCACTGCAGAGTTTAGCGGAACGTTCAGCGGTATGTATCAATGGATCAACAGGGACCCTGGGGTCTCAATTGTCGATGTCACCGTTGCGGAGAATGGTAAGCCTTTAACCTACCGTCCGGGAGCCACTGATTTTGGTCCCGCTGGTACCTTCTACACCCAGGAGCAGAGCAGTCGCCTATATGTCGACTGGAGCTTTTCGGCGATTAACGAGACAAAGACATTCACCATCAGTTACCGCGTCCTAAATCAGGTCAAAGTACATAACGACGTGGCTGAGCTTTATTGGCAATGGGTCGGGGCCGAGTGGGACCAGAGCGTTGATAACGTCTCCGTGCGCCTGACGCTGCCAAACGGTGCAACACAAGAGCAGGTGCGAGCCTGGGGGCATGGTCCGTTGAGTGGCGTGGTGGACATTCCATCCGGAAAGGAAGTCACTTGGGACATTAGTCCCTTGCCCGCCCGTACGTTCCTGGAGGGACGGGTTACCTTCCCTACCCGCCTGATTACCGGCCAGAATGCTCGGTACACCAACATGGATGCCCTCGATACTATCCTGCGTGAAGAGGGGGCCTTGGCAGAGGAAGCTAACAGAAGTAGATGGTTAAGCCGCATTGATTTGGCCATGGGGGCTCTAATCCCCCTGGTTGGTCTCTTCCTGGCGTTGAATACTCGGCGCAGATATGGGCGCAGGCATGAAACTATGTTTGATGGAGACTACTACCGTGAACTGCCCGGAGATTACAGCCCAGCAGAGATGGGTGTGCTCTGGCGGTTCGGATTGCCAAACTTTGATGACCTGACGGCTACCATCGTCGACCTAGCCCGCCGGGGCTACATGCGGATTGAAGAGTATTCAGTGGAGCGGCGTGGTTTGTTTGGCAAGGAAGAGGTGGGTTACCAGCTGACCAGGCTGGATAAGAATGATGGGCTGAGCAAGCATGAGCAGGATCTACTTGAGTTTCTGTTTGAAACTGTCGATAAGGAGGGCGACGGGCTCAGCTTTGCTGACATTGAACGCTTTGCCAAGCGCAGCCCCCAACGTTTCAAGACCTTCTGGGACGGCTGGTCCGGTATCGTGCGCTTCCGCGGCGACGAGCTTGGGTTCTTTGACAACGGACCAGAGATTACGCGCGGTGCTACCATTCTTACGGTCTCAGGCGTGGCTTCGTTTCTGCTCGGTTTTGGCATCCTCTTCTTTACCGCGAGATCCGGCGTGGTCTTCAGCGGTATTGGCTTCTTCCTGGCAGGCATCTTCATCCTGTTGGCAGCTGTTGGTTTGCGCCGTCGGTCTAGGCGGGGCGAGGAGGACTATGTTCGCTGGCAGGCCTTCAAACGCTTCCTGCAGCACTTCTCGCAACTAGATCAGCATGGCATACCGTCCCTCGTTATCTGGGAGCACTATCTGGTTTATGCTATCAGCCTCGGTGTAGCCAAAGAAGTGCTCAAGCAGTTGGAGCTGGTGTATCCCAATCTGCAGCAGGGCAACTATCGCTTTGCCTACGGTTGGTTCTATTTCCATCATGGTCACATGGGCGTGCTAGGCCTCAGTCATGGCCTAAACTCCATCACCAGTACTATGCAGTCCTCTTTACGAGCGGCCACAACGCCCAAATCCTCTGGAGCCGGGCGCGGAGGCGGTTTCTCCGGTGGAGGAGGTTTTGGTGGCGGCGGTGGCGGTGGCGGGGTACGCTAGAACGTTGGGTGTTATACATCCCCTGCTACTGGTGCAAAATAGTGGCAGCGTTGGATATTGACATTCCATTGCTTTATCCAGTAACATAAATATGAGAGGAATTCTCATATAGTTAAGGGGGTGCAACTGGTGAAGGAAGTTACTATGATAGTGGACGGCATGTCCTGCGGGCATTGCAAAATGAACGTCACCAAGGCTCTATCGGGCCTTGACGGCGTAAAGTCGGTGGACGTTAATCTGGATACCAAGCAGGTCAAAATTCTGTTTGACGAGAGCAAGCTGTCTCAGGATACCTTGGAAGGAGCTATTGCTGAGATTGGTTACGATGTGATCAAGGGCTGAGATACATATGCATCGCAAGAGGGCATCCCGCGGGGGATGCCCTCTTTTGCTCTATGCCTTGAGACCGCAACTGGTCAACAGCCGGTTGATGCTGCGGTTGCTCGTCAACAAAACTTGCTCCTCATCGATAGTGGTTAACGCGTGATTTCTCATCACCATCTGTCCGTCAACAAATACTGCTTCTACGTCAGTGTCGCGGGCTGCATAGACGATGCCGGAGACAGGGTCTGCCCCCGCTGAGGGGAACGTATGCAGCTTGTTCAGGTTGAGGATTGCCAGGTCAGCCTTCTTGCCTGCTTCAATGCTGCCGATCTCGTTTTCCAAACCTAGGGCTTTGGCACCTTCTATCGTAGCCATGCGTAGCACGGTGCGGGCGTCCATGGCGGTCGGTCCGTAAGCAGGTTTGTGCAGTAAGGCTGCCAGTCGCATCTCCTGCAGCATGCTGAGATTGTTATTGCAGGGAGCGCCGTCTGCTCCTAGCCCAATTGCTACTCCCAAATGGCAAAGCCCAGGGATATCTGCTATCCCGGATGCGAGTTTGAGATTGCTGCTTGGACAGTGGGCAACCTTCACACCGCGTTTGGCCAGCAGCTGCTTTTCCTGCTCATCCAACCAGATACAGTGGGCCAATACAAGATTCGGACCGGTCAATCCCAAGTGGTCCAGATAGTGCACGTTACGCCTTCCAGTCAGAGCTTGCACCGTCCCGACTTCAATCAGGCTCTCAGCTGCATGGGTATGTATCAGGACACCGTATTTGGCGGCCAAGTCACTTATCGAGAGCAGCAGTTCTTCGCTGCAGGACAGGACAAAGCGGGGAGAAAAGGCGTAATGCATGCGACCGTTGCACCTTAGGTGCCAACGTTCCAACAAGTCGACGCTTTCCTGCAAAGAACCAGCCGTCGTCTCCCGTAACCCAGGCGGTAAATGCTCCCCGGCATCCATCATCACTTTACCGGTCACCGCACGTATGCCGGTCGCAGCTATCGCTTCCAGGGCGGCTTCAGTGTGATGCACCGTTTCCATGTCCAGGATAGTCGTAGTGCCGCCCTTAATCAGCTCAGCGATGCCCAGCACGGCCGAGTTAAAGACCGAGTCCGGGTCATGTGCGGCTTCTAAAGGCCAAATCCGCTCGCGCAGCCATGGTAGCAGCTGCAGGTCATCAGCCTGCCCTCTAAACAGCGTCTGGCAGAGATGCACGTGGGTTTGCACGAACCCAGGTATAATAGTCCTGTCTCGTGCATCAATCACTTCATCTACTTCAGATGCTTCAAATCTGCCGATGCCGGCTATCCGGCCATCTTCAATCAGTATGTCGCCTATCACAATCTCTTCCAACGGGTTCATGGTGATAATCTGACCGTGCTTTATTAGCAACTTCATGCTGAACACCCCCATACATGCTATTCGTTAACAGGTCTCAAATGACCCAAAGGACAGGGAGGAAAGGGAACTAAACATCTGGAAATATGGAGTGGCAACGAGACAAGGGGGTGCTTTGGAACTTGTATGTAATAGCTGTTACGGCGCTAGGGGTTGCTGCCATGTTCAGCGTAGGCGCAGCTTTCGTTCACCGTCGAGATTTGCTGGCCGAGCTGTTTGTGGTCGTGGGCATTATCACACTGGGCCATGTAGTTACCTGGGCTATCATGGTCTTCTTGGCGGGTGGATATGGGGTTGCTGATGTGGTGTTGGCTACTTCCCTTTGGGGCCCGGCTATCTCTGCAGTGGCGCTTTTCTACCGGTTAAGCCAGGTGCGCCGGCGCGAGAGGACTCGGGCAGGGTGAGGCATTGCAGAGCGCTGCCTGCTTATGATAGTGTATAAACATCTATATACACGGGAAATAAACTCTGGCTGCTTCTGGAGATGCAGTCAGACGCAAGCTGCATCTAGAGGAGGTAGGCTATGAACAACGTATTTGATGTACTTAAGGAACGCGGATTCGTGCAGCAGATGAGCCATGAAGAGCCGCTGATTGAACTTTTGCAGAAGGAGCAGGTAACTGTATATGTAGGTTATGACCCTACTGCTGACAGTCTTCATGTAGGGCATCTAGTCACGGTCATGGCCCTGGCCCACATGCAGCGGCATGGTCACCGGCCGATCGCAGTGGTTGGCGGGGGCACAGGCCTGATTGGAGATCCCAGCGGCAAGACTGAAATGCGCCAGATGCTAACGATGGAACAGATCGAGCAGAACATTCAAGGTATTAAGGGGCAGTTGTCCCGCTTCCTGGATTTCAGCGACGGCAAGGCCATCATTGTTAACAATGCTGATTGGATTAAACCCATGAACTACGTCGAGTTCTTGCGGGAAGTGGGTGTTCACTTCTCGGTGAATCGCATGTTAACGGCTGAGTGCTTCAGGAGCCGCATGGAAAAAGGTCTGTCTTTCATCGAGTTCAACTATATGCTGCTGCAGGCCTATGACTTCCTGGTGCTAAACCGCAAATACGGCTGCCGTTTGCAGTATGGTGGGGACGATCAGTGGTCGAACATCTTGGCTGGAGCCGATTTGATTCGCCGGTTGGAGCGCCAGGAAGCATACGCTCTCACCGCACCGCTTCTGATGACTAGCAGCGGCAAGAAGATGGGGAAGACCGAGTCAGGAGCAGTTTGGCTCGATGCAAACCGTACATCGCCTTACGAGTTCTACCAGTATTGGCGTAACATAGATGACGCCGACGTTGAAAAGCTGCTAGCAATCTTTACCTTCCTGCCAATGGACGAGGTCAGGAGATTGGGTGCGCTGGAAGGCGCAGAGATTAACCAAGCCAAGCAAGTCTTGGCTTACGAGATCAGCAAGCTGGTACATGGTGAGGCAGAGGCTAAGAAGGCAGAGGAGGCAGCCAAGGCGCTCTTCAGTGGTGGTGGCCTGACGGAAGCTACCCCGAGTACCGAAATCGGCGTGTCCGAGTTTGGGGATGGCCTCAGCTTGCTTGATGCTATGGTGCAGGTTGGGCTAGTTTCATCCAAGAGTGAGGCACGCCGCTCCATTCAGCAGGGTGGGGCTTATGTAAATGGTCAGCGCGTGACTGACATCGGCCGGGCACTCACCAGAGATGATGCCAAGGATGGGGTTATCGAGCTGCGCAAGGGCAAGAAAGACTACCACCTGGTGAAACTGGTCTAAGAACTGGCCAGGCAGGCTGCTGCTTGGCTTTTCGCTTCCGGCTTGACTTTTGGACATGTTTGCATTACCTTAATGGGTAGATTGTGTAAAGGCGTTGAACAGGGAGCTAGTATTCGTCAGAGCAGGTTGAAGCGAGCCGGGGATGGTGTAAGCCCGGTACCAGGCAGACGGGGAAGAGGCCCTAGAGCCGCTGGCTGAAAGTAAACTAGGCCGTGACGGAACCCCTACCGTTACCTTGGGGCAGGCAGATAACTGCCTGGGAAAGAGCTAGGCTGATACTTGTATGAGCCAAGGGTGGTACCGTGAGCATGCGCTCACCCCTGAACCAGGGGTGAGCGTTTTCTATTGTCGCGGCACCAGCGCTCAAGTAAAAGGAGGAACATAGCAATGGAACTCAAGACACCGGTTATCGTGCGGATGGCACCAAGTCCCACCGGTGACGCACATGTGGGCCATGCCCGCACCACTCTTTATGACTACCTAATCGCCAAACAACATGGCGGCACCTTCATCATGCGTATCGACGATACCGATACCAAGCGTCACGTGGAAGAGGCCGAGGAAGGCGTATTCCGTGGACTACACTGGTTGGGACTCGACTGGGATGAGGGACCGGATAAGCCCGGCCCGAACGGTCCTTACCGCCAAAGCGAGCGCTTGGATATCTATCGTAAGTATGTGGACCAGCTGTTTAGCGAAGGCAAGGCATACGAGTGCTTCTGCACGACGGAAGAATTGGCAGCCGAGCGCGAGGCACAACAAGCAGCCAAAGAGGATATCAAGTATAGCGGGAAGTGCCGTTGTTTGCCTTCCGCGGATAAGGACCGCCTGCGGGCTGAGGGTCGGGTGCCGACCGTGCGGTTGCTGACCCCGGACAAGAAGGTTGGATTCCAGGACTTAGTGCGCGGTTGGATTGAGGTGGACACCACGCTGATGGGTGACTTTGTCATCCTTAAGTCAAGCGGCATCCCGGTCTATAACTTCGCTACGGTTATCGACGACCATATGATGAAGATCAACCCCGTAACCCGTGCGGCTGAACATATAGCTAACACTCCACCTCAGATTTTGATTTACGAGGCGCTCGGTTGGGAACCGCCGCAGTTTGCTCACTTTAGCACCATGCTGAATGAGGACCGCACCAAGATGAGTAAGCGCAAAGGCGCCACCTACATCGGCCAGTATGCCGAGATGGGCTACCTGCCTGAGGCGATGATCAACTTCCTGGCGTTCCTGGGTTGGAGCCCGGGCGGCGAGGTAGACAATGAGATTCTAACTATCGATGATTTACTTGAGAAGTTCTCGCTAGAGCAATGTACTGCCAGCAACGCCATCTTTGACATCAAGAAGCTGGATTGGCTGAATGGTCAGTGGATCCGCAAGATCAGCGCTGAGGATTTGGGCAGCCGCATCCTGCCCTTCCTGCAGAAGGCTGGCTTGGTGGAAGGTGACGTCGACGGTCATTGGCTAACCAAGATGGCTGCACTTGTGCATGAACGTCTCAACCGCCTGGACGAGGCATCGCAGTGGTTGCACTACTTCTTCCAGGAGCCGGCAGTACCAGTAGAAGAGATTCAGAAGACCTTGAAAAAGCAGGAGAACGGCAAGGCCGGACTCGAGGCTATTCTTAATGCTCTGCAGGAAATGGACTGGCAGGAAGCTGAGCTGGAAGCTGGTCTGCACAAGGTGCAGGAAGAGCTAGGCTGGGGTAACAAGGAGCTGTTCATGAGCCTGCGCCTAATTCTTTCGGGCGGCAAAGTTTCTCCACCCATCTTCCCGACGATGGAAGTGCTCGGTAAGGAGAAGTGTCTGGTTCGCCTGGAACGCGCCATCTCTGCGCTATAAGAGAAAACGAGACGAAGGGACAGTGTCCCTTCGTCTCGTTCGCTTAGGTCGCAGATTAACCCAGACCTGATAAACCCGTGCAGTCAATGTTCCACCTGCTAGCCCACCATGCTGCGTGAGGCATACCGTTGGTCAAGGCCTGTCCGATAGCCGGCGCGATATCATAGTTCATTGAGCGGAAATCGACGTCTATGCGCCCGTCTGCAATTGATACCATTGCATACCTAGCCACCGAGCCCTCGCCCGTAGGTGAGCCTACCGCTCCTGGGTTAATCAGCACGCTGTTGCCGTACTTGCGGAGCATGGGTACGTGTGTGTGGCCGGCAGCCAGTATATCAAAGCTGTATCCTTGCAGTATTTCCGATAGTTCTGCGTCAGTTAGTTCGGCTACAATGCCCTCACTCACCCTTCTGGGTGAAGCGTGGCAGCATAGCAAGCGCTTGCCTATAAGCTGTGTCTCATGTGTCAGGCTAGCCTGCCGCAGCCATGCCAGATCAACTTCAGGCAGCACCTGCCTGGCCCACGCTTCCGTGTCAACCAGGATTCTAAGGTGGTCTTCCAGGCCTTCTGGTGAAATCGGGTTATGCAGGCGGTGGTCACCGTTGCCTAACACCAGAACTACCTGCACATCACGCAACAAAGCAACCACTCTCTGGGGCTGTGGGCCGCCTGTGATGACATCACCCAGGCAGATGATTTGGTCCACCTGTTCCTGGGCAATATCGGCTAGCACTGCTTCCAGCGCTGTGGCGTTGCCGTGGATATCGGATATCAATGCAACTCTCATGTCATTCCTCCTCGACCCGTAATCCTATCTTCCAAGAGTTTGACACCCTGGTCACCTTTACCTGCGCGTAAGGCAGAGAAAATGGGGGCGGGTCCAGTTGGGGCGAATGAGCGGATGCGACAGTCCCATCCACTCACTCATTTTTATAGCAGGCTTGCTACCCAGTTGAAGATCCAGGGGTTGATGAAGGTGATGATCCAAGCGCCTACAAACGGTACTACGAACGTGACCAGCGGCATTGGTGAGTTTTGCTCCTGAATGTTCTGCAGAGTGGCCATGGTGTTTGGCGGCATCCCGATGGCAAAGCCAGGAAGACCGGCGGCCACCATGGCGCTGAACGTAGAGTGACCAAACACACGGTAGACCAGCAGGCCGGAAACAGCTAATACCAATGCTATCTGCACAGCAACCAACAGGTATGCTCCTGCGGGCAGAACCGCCAGTTTACCAAAGTCCAGGTTCATGAAGGCCACTACCAGGCAGATGGAGAGCGAAACGTTACCCAGGACGTTGACCCATTGCAGTTCCAGCTTCGTATGCTTAAAAGAGTCATCTGTGATGCGCCAAATGCTGGCCGCAACCAGGGCTACTGCGAAGAACGGTGTCCCGGGAGCGAGCTTCGGTCCGATGACTAGGCCCAGGGCCACTACCACAAAGTAGGCGCAAAGATGCTTTAGCATAGCTGGCGGATTGACCGGTGGCATAGCAGGTGGATTAGCTGGCTTGTTGCGTACCCCCTTGGTCAGTAGGGCATACAAGGGCCCACCCAGGAAGCCACCAAGCAACAACCCCAAGGTCGCGACGCCCCCCAAGATGGGCATCAGCTCAACACTGCCTTGGTTGGTCATGACCGGGACGGCTAACGACTGTAACGCCACTCCGCCCATATGCCCACTGCCAACGAGTAGGCCAGCTGCCTTGGACAAGCCTAAAGCTGGGGCCAGGAACAGAGCCAGCAGTTTCTGCAGAGCTGCCACAATGATGGTGATACCTAGGAAGACTGATGCCTTGGGCAATCCCTCTCTTAGCAATTGTGTGCCGGCGCGAAAGCCAATTGAAGCGAAGAAACCGGCAAAGAACAGCGGCTGCAGGGTAGGGTCAAACTTAATTGCCGAGAAGCCCGCTGAACTCATCAAGAAGGTGACAAGCGCGACCAGCAGACCCCCTACCACCGGGGCAGGTATGTAGAGCTTTCTCAGCGAGTCTACTTTCTTTGTCAGGAAATACCCCAGTTGCAGTGCAATAAGTGCGATCGCCAGTGTTTGTACCGGCCCGAGTTGAGTCGGTGTCATAGTCTACTTCTCCTCGGCGCTGAGGAAACGGTCCATTACCCAGGCGGCAACCTCGCCGGTGATCTGGATGCAATGAGCCTTACGCTCGGGACTGTTGAACTCAGGGAACTTGGCGGTAATTACACGGCAGCAGGTAGCGCCATACTGCTCGATGACATAGTCGTGCAATGCAGCCGCCGCCGGGAAGCTCTCTGGCATAGGAGCACCTGGCTCGGTACGGCCATACTTCATGCCGAGGGCCATGATTCCGCCGCTGATGGCTCCGCAGACGCACCCGGACCTGCCGATGCCGATAGGGAAGCCAGAAGCCATTCGGACGATCTCAGGCGTGAAGGGGGAGTCCAGCAATTCATTGATAGTGGCGACGATTGCCTCAGAACAGAAATAGCCCCCAGAGCGGAAGTATTCCTCAGCCTTTGCCCGGGCGCAGTCAACTATCTCTTGTCTGTTTGTAGTAGTCATAGTTGTTACCTCCTTTACAATCTTGCAGATACGATTATAAGTTTGGGTAATAATATGTGTCAATGACTCTTATTTACTATGACTATAGTTTATATCTAGTGACAGCTTCATAAGGGCGATTAATCTGAGCGCAACGCGAAAAAGACTCCAGACCGCAACGGCCAGGAGTCTTGAGTTTGCCTTGCTTTACACGCCGATGGCTGCCCGTAAGCGGGAGACTATCATATCGATCGCTACCTGATTGCGTCCACCCTCGGGGACGATGATATCGGCGTAACGCTTGCTCGGTTCAATGAACTGCTCATGCATTGGCTTGACTGTGCCTAGATACTGCTCAACCACAGACTCAACAGAACGCCCCCGTTCATTGATATCGCGCATCAGGCGGCGCAGGATGCGAATGTCTGAGTCCGTATCCACAAACAGCTTCAGGTCAAAGCGTCTGCGTAATTCCGCGTGTTCTAGAATCAGAATACCTTCTACGACAATAATGCGCTTCGGTTCGACGCGCACTTCCGTTGGACGCCGTACATGCTGGGTGAAATCGTATTCTGGCATGTAAATGGCTGCTCCCTGCTTAAGGTGATCCAAATGCTGAATCAGCAGATCTGTCTCGAAGGCTAACGGGTGATCGTAATTGTTGCTGACTCGCTCCGAAAAAGGCAGGTGCTTTTGATCCCGATAGTAATTGTCGTGCCGGATCAAGGCTACCTCGCCCTGTAGTGCCTCGCATATGCGCTCTGAAAGCGTTGATTTACCTGAACCGGTGCCTCCAGCAACTGCTACAACGTACGGAAGATTTCTGGCCATAAGTGCCCTCCCAGCGCCTGGCGCTAGCCTACTTCTCTATTCCTAATAAAGCATTTCCGACGCAAATGGATAGTACACAGTGTATTTAATCAGTTTCCTTTCCAGCAGCCGCTTCTTTCGCTGCTTGGTTAGGCATGTCCGACAGTTCCCAGCAGCGCCGGCAGCGCGCCTCATAGCGCTCGACACCGCCAACCTCAATCTGCTGGTCGGTGGAAGATGCAGGTTTGCCGTTCACCAAACGTTGGCTTATGTATGCCTTGCCTCCGCAGCGAATGCAGATAGCCTTGATCTTGTCCACTTCGTCAGCTATAGCCATCAAATGTGGCATCGCTCCAAATGGCCTGCCGGCGAAATCGATATCAAGCCCGGCTCCAATTACCTTTTTCCCGCCTACTATCAGTGCCTGGACCGTTCGGATAGTCTGCTCAGGATCAAAGAAATGTAGCTCATCGATTGCAACCACATCAGTATCCGGCTTGACCATCAATAGAATGTCTTCGATGTTAGCCACGTTTTCGGCAGCCAAAGAATGCCGGTCATGTGACACGATCTCGTTGTTGCTATAGCGATTATCAATTACCGGTTTGAACAGTTGTATGCGTTTCTTGGCATACTGTGCCCGTTTCACCCGCCTGATTAGTTCACTGGATTTGCCGCTAAACATTCCGCCAGTGATTATCTCTAAGTAGCCAGTCATCATTTTGTCTAACTTCCCCCTGCCCCGAACTGCTGGTTTTCCCATTTCATTTCGACGGATTTCCGTCGTCTACCTGCCGGGCAAGAGAAAAAGGGCGGATCAGAGACCGCCCTTAATCTTATTTGCTCGTTTTGCGAAGCTGGTCGCAGGGTATTAGCTGCTCCCAATCAGGCTCAGCCGGGTAAACCACCGGTCTATCGTCCAGGTGTATAGCCCAAATGCGCTTGGCCTCGCGGCGGAACCGTAAGGACCAGTGAACATTCCGCTGCGGCTCAAGTGGCGCTAATGTCCGGTATGTAACATAAGGTACGTGATAACGGTTAAAAGCGGTTATGATAGCGCTGTGACCGAATCTATCTTCCCCGTACCAATCGTAGTAGATTAGGTCTCCTAAGAGTAGTCGCCTGGCTAGTTCAGGCCGTTCAAGCAGGTCAACTGCCTGGCCATGGTTCTCCCTCAAGTATTGAAATTGAGTTTCGGGTAGAGACCAGGTACAGGACCACCAGTCATCATTGTTCTGGTCAAACGGCTCTTCTCCAATCCTTCGATACCACCATTCGGTCGCTTGACCAGCCTCGCGGTAGTCCATCCGAAAGCCGCCATAATACAGACACTGGGAAGTAAAGTTGGTGCAATCACCTCCGCCACCCATAGTATCCATGTTTGCCACTAGGGGGCTGGGGTTGTCATAGCGATAAAGGGCAAAGCTAGCCGCACGCCGTCTGCTATACCGTGTGCGCTGTTGTTGTCGCGTTTCAGGCATTCTCATCCCTCCAAATAGTCCCTCTACAATGTTTTATGCAACTGCCTCCCTACTTGACATAGTGAGGGCAGGAAAAGCGTAAAGGGATGCCTAACCATAAAACTAAGAGACGTAAAGAAAGGTGGCATGAAGATGCTGTTCACCGAGTTCCGGGAATTGTTTCCTATACTAAAGAATTACACTTATCTTGACTCGGCTCAGAGGGGGCTAACTCCGAGCGTAGCGACTGAGGCAGCCTGCGGCATCATGCAGGCGTGGGAAAATCTTGACCCTGACCGTATTAGCCGCGTGTTGCCTGACCAAGTCAAACATAAGCTGGCTACCCTGTTAAGGGCTGAAGCCGAAGAGCTTGCTCTAACAAGCAGTACAGGCAACGGCCTTAATATCTTCGCTGGTGCTCTCGATTGGCAGCCTGGAGATAACGTTGTCCTTGTAGACGCTGAACACGCCAGCAACTTCTATCCATGGACGCATTTGCGTGAGCGCGGGGTAGATGTGCGCCTGGTGGCCTGTCCTGATGGGATACTGCGACCGGAAGCATATCAGCCCTACATTGACGAGCGTACCCGCGTGGTCGCTGCATCCCTGGTCTCGTTCTACCCAGGGGCCCTGCTTGATGCCCGCGAGCTTTCCAGAATTGCTCATAACGCTGGTGCATTATTAGCGGTTGACGCTGTCCAAGCTGTAGGTGTTCTTCCGGTTTACCCAAGGCAGCTCGGGGCAGACGTTGTAGCGGCTGCCGCCTACAAGGGCTTGCTGTCAGCTCATGGTAGTGGCTTCCTCTACGTGCGCAAGGAGCTGATTCCGCGCCTTAAGCCGCAGCAACTGTACTTGGGGAACGTTGAAGGTGAACATGGAATTATTGGGGGAAAGTACACCAGTTCTAGCTACACCTATACCAGGAGTGCTGAGGTGCTCGAACAGGGGGCAGAGAGCCTGGCAGTTCTCGCTCAGATGGACAAGGCCCTGGACTTAATTCTCAGTCTTGGGGTTGAGAAGATAGAACAGCATGTCTGCGACCTTACACAAGAGCTGGTGCGCGGTCTGATCAAGCTGGGATATACTATTGATACGCCACAGGATGAACGGCAGCGTCGGCATATCATTTGTGTACGAATGCAGAATGGTTATGCTTTGGTCAAGCATCTAGCCGCTAACAATGTGAAGGCTAGTGCACGCAGGTTTGGTCTAAGGATGGGGCTGCACGCTTATAACTCGCTGCAAGATGTTGAGCGGGTGTTGGAAGTGCTATCAGAATATCCAGCCAGGAGGTAGAATTAGTGACAGAATTTAACGGGAAAGTAGCGCTCGTGACCGGCGGCAGCCGGGGTTTGGGCAAGGCAATCGCCAAGGAGCTTGGCAAGCAAGGGGCATTTGTGTTTCTTAACTACAATCGCAGCCGGGGGGAGGCCCTGAATGCCCGGGATGAGCTGCGTGGTCTAGGCATCAGGTGCGAAATCCTGCAGGCAAATGTGGGGAAATCGAAAGATGTCAACAAAATGTTCGAACTCATTCGCAACCAGGCTGGTAGGCTGGATATTCTGGTGAACAATGCCGGAGTTAACCGTGACGCTTCAATCCTGGAAATGACTGAAGAGATGTGGGATGACGTTATCGAGACAAACCTTAAAGGCACTTTTCTCTGCTCCCAGGCCGCTGCCCGCATAATGCAGCAAGGAGGAGCCATTATCAACATCTCCTCAAGGACAGGTATTGACGCACGAGCCAATGGGTCAAACTTCTGCTCCGCCAAAGCCGGTATCATCATGTTAACTAAGTGTTTGGCTCTTGAACTTGGGCCCACAATTCGCGTAAACAGTGTTGCTCCTGGTTTTGTGCTGACCGATGAAGTAGTTGAACGGTTTCAGCTTGATGACGATGCGGAACGTGAGCGCTGGCTCAGCAAGATCCCACTGCGCAAATTCGCCCAGCCAGAGGACATTGCACGGGCTGTGCTCTATTTGGTGGGCGATGCCGGTTATGTGACAGGGCAGACGTTGGTAGTTGACGGTGGATGGAGCCTGATGTAACTGAGCAAAGCAAAAGGGCAGTCCGCGCGGACTGCCCGAAAGGCCTTATCGCCCTATTCTCTCATCGCCAAGTCTGAAGAACATATTGCCAATACCCAATATATCTGTTTTGTTGTGCCCATCGACTACCCGATAGGTGCTAAAAAAGCCGTAGTCCTTGCGCGTGCATACCGAGTCGAAGGAGCGATTGGAGAGCAGTTCACACAGGGAGCTGGACCACTTGTTGTCCGTATCGCCAGTGTAGGGAGACTGCAGTACGTAGCTCAGGAACTCGTCGCTGGATGGGTTTGTGCCATGCAAAGCTAACAAAGTGAGAGTTAAGACCGCCAAACCCAGAATTAGTCGCCCGTCACGCGGGGTCATTTTGGATCATCCTCTCGGATATCTGTTCGTTCAACTATGTTACCTAATTGTGGGCTGGCTTATACATCAGACATTCGGTAATAAAAAAAAGGGCCCAGACGGGCCCTTTGACTATTCAATCCAGATAAATTTCTCCTGCAGATATGGGTCAAGGCGTGGCTTGTCACTGACTGTTTGGTCAGGATATCCCAGTGGGGTCAGCGCTACCAGTTCCTCGGTCTCGTGCAAGTTAAGAATGGCACGGATAGTTGCTTCGTCTCCCAGAGGACCAGTCATCCAGCAGGTACCCAAGCCTTCTGCATGAGCCGCAAGTAATAAGTTCTGGAAGGCAGCTGATACGCTTTCGAGGTGCATTTTGTGGCGCCTTGGGTTTTCGTCGACCGGCATGGTGGCAACGATAATCAACGGGGCTCCACCGTACGTCTTGGCCCAGTTTGAGAAGAACTCCTGCTGTTTGGTCCGTTCGCCGGCAGGTGGATAGTTCTTCTCCACCATATCGCCGTAGCTTTTGGCTATTAGGTCACGCTTCTCACCTGATACGATGTAGAACTTCCACTGTTGCAGGTTCTGGCCTGAGGGGGCCCAATTAGCGGCGTCCAGCACTTTCATTAGCAAATCGCGATCAACCTGGTCAGGCTTGTACCTACGGATGCTCCTGCGTTCCTTAATGGCCTGATAAAGATTCATAGTGACACCTCCGGTTATGTATTGCATGCTAATTATAGCATGAACCCGCAGGGCAATTCTTTCACCCTGTGGTTGACATTGCCTGCCAAGTGGCTATAATCATAGTAAGTACAGGCGATGACAGGGATGGTGTCATAGTGCAGGCACGTTTAGAGAGGGGCTGCCAGGCTGCAACAGCTCCCGTGCTACTTTTGATGCGTGCCCCCTCGAGCTGCCAACCGAACGCTAATGTTAGTAGGTCATGGCCGGTGGTTACGTTATAACCGTAGAGTGGAAGCCTTTGGGCTTCAAACAGAGTGGAACCACGGCTCGATCGTCTCTGAGACGATTTGAGTCGTTTTTTATTTGCCAAGAAGGAGGTTCTGAAATGGATATTCAGCTGTACAACACGATGACCAGAAAAAAGGAACGCTTTGAGCCTATTAAACCCGGGCATGTGGGAATGTATGTCTGCGGCCCCACTGTCTATCAGTACGCTCATATCGGTAACATGCGCGCATATATCTTTGCAGATAGCCTGCGTCGCACCCTTGAGTACAACGGATTAAAAGTGAAAATGGTGATGAATATCACCGATGTAGGCCATCTAGTGTCCGATGAGGATGAGGGCGAGGACAAAATGCTGGTCACTGCCCAGAAGGAGCAAAAGTCGCCTTGGGAAATTGCTGCCTACTATACAGAAGTGTTCACCGAGGATATCAAGCGCCTGAACATCAAGCCGCCTACTATCTCTAGCCCGGCTACAACGCATATCAAAGAAATGATTGAAATGGTCCAGGAGCTGATCGAACGTGGCTACGCTTATGAGACCAGCGATGGCATCTACTACGACATTAGTAAGTACCCGGAGTATGGCCAGCTATCCGGTATCAAGCTGGAAGAGCAAAAGGCTGGTGCTCGCGTTGCTGTGAATGATGAGAAGCGTCATCCGGCTGACTTTGCCGTCTGGAAGAAGGCCCCCAAGGAGCATATCATGCAGTGGGAGAGCCCGTGGGGTATGGGTTATCCGGGGTGGCATATCGAGTGCTCGGCCATGGGTAGGAAGTATCTCGGTGACCTGTTCGACATCCATACCGGCGGTGTAGACCATATCCCCATCCATCACGAGAACGAGATCGCTCAAACAGCAGCCTGCACTGGTGCTCCAGGGGCGCGCTACTGGATGCATGGCGAATTCCTCCTGGTTGATGGCGGTAAGATGTCGAAGAGCTTAGGTAATGCCTATGTAATTAATGATCTGGTCAAGAAGGGGTTTGAGCCGCTGGCCTATCGCTATTTCTGCTTGAACGCCTATTATGGGAAGCAGCTGAACTTTACGTGGTCAGCCCTGGAAGGTGCTCAAAAAGGCCTACTTTCCCTGCGTAAGGTGATACAGAGGAGTGCCGGTCAGGCAAAGGTTGAAGGCGCGGCTGAGCGCAGGGAGCAGGTTAAGGCAGACTTCTTGAATGCAATCAACGATGACCTGAATATGCCGAAGGCTATCGCAGTGCTGTGGGAAGCTACTCGCGCCAACCTAGGCCCTGAGCTGTTCTCGCTGGCGAAAGACTTGGACCGGGTGGTAGCTCTTGATTTGACCGCCGGACAGGTGGAAGAAGAGCCAAAGCTCGACCTAGCACAGCTTCCGGACGAAGTGCAACAGTTGCTTGCTGAGCGTCAGGCCGCTCGTGAGTCCAAAAACTGGGCGCGCTCCGACGAACTGCGCGACCATCTGCGACAAATGGGCTACGCTGTTAAGGATACAGTAAAAGGAATGGAAATAACTAGGGCATAAGAGATAACCCTCCGCAGGAACCACCTGTGGAGGGTTCTTGTTTTGTGCAAAAGTGAATATTGGTACAGGCAGGAAAACTATACCTTTATAGAGAACAAGAATTCGAAGGGTGATATTCTTAAAGTTTCATGCTATATTCTATAGACCAGACCTTAAGGAGGTAAAGTTATGCCGTATTCTGCTGAGATCAGCCGCACCAACCCATCCTGTATTCTGTTTTGTCTGGACCAGTCAGGCTCGATGCAGGACGAGCTACCAGATGAAACTAGGAGAAAGAAGGCAGACAGCCTGGCTACTGTCATCAATCGACTGCTGCAAAATCTCGTATTGAAGTGCGCCAAGTCCGAAGGGGTGCGTGACTATTATCACATTGGCATAATTGGCTATGGTGGCAAAGTCAGTCCTGCCTTTGCTGGAAGCATTGCTGGCAGAGAACTCGTTCCAATCAGCGAGATCGCTAACTCGCCTGCGCGCATTGAGGAACGTACCCGTAAGATTGATGACGGCGCCGGCGGGCTAGTCACTCAGACTATCAAATTCCCGGTTTGGTTTGATGCAGTAGCCAAAGGTGGCACGCCTATGTGCAAGGCACTTTCAACTGTCGAACGCATCCTGCAAGGCTGGTTGACGCAGCACCCCGACTGCTATCCGCCCATCGTTATCAACATCACGGATGGCGAGTCAACCGACGGCAATCCAGAGCAGGCGGCCCAAAACCTGCGAGAGATGCGGTCCAGCGATGGCCCCGTGCTGTTATTTAACATTCACATTTCTTCTACCCCGTCAACCCCGGTCGAGTTCCCAAGCAGCCCGGATGAGCTGCCGGACCAGTATGCCAAGGTACTGTTCAATCTGTCCAGTGAGCTGCCAGACCAAATGCGTGGTATGGCCGAGCAGGATGGCAAACGGGTGCTTCAGGGCGCGCGTGGATTTGTGTTCAACGCCGACATGGTATCCTTAATCAACTTCCTGGATATCGGCACCCGGGTTGCTGACAGCAATCTGCGCTAGGACAATACATGCAGATCAAGTCACAAGTTGCCTGGTTGCCTAAGGCAGGATGTGAGCCTGACGAATATGAAGATGCCTTCTGGCCCATCCAAGACGTTGTTTGCTCCGCTGATGCCTTTAGCTTTGCTATAGCTGATGGCGCAACCGAGGCTTCCTTTTCCGGACTCTGGGCTCGCATGCTGACCCGCGCCTGGTGTAAAGGCTGGCTAAGCGAGAAGCGAATTGATCAATACCTGCCCAAGCTACAGCAGAGGTGGCTGGAAACCGTGAATACCGACCAGCTTCCCTGGTACGCCGAGATGAAACTGGCGCAGGGTGCGTTTGCTACGCTACTGGGCTTACGCCTGAGGGAGAGAGGCGTGTGCCGAGGTCGCTGGCATGCAATGGTGGTGGGTGATTGTCTACTGGTACAGGTGAGCGGTGGTGAGTGGGCTGGTAGTTTTCCAGTCGTTGATGCAGCACAGTTTGGCAGTAATCCGCAACTGATCGGTAGTCGACCTGATCTGGTTAAAAAGGCAAAGCATGGACGCATTTGCACATCCGGAGAGTGGTTGGCGGGAGACCGTTTCTATCTGTTAACAGATGCTGTTGCTGCCTGGATGCTGAAGGATGCTTGCGCAGGTGGCCGGCCATGGGAACTGCTTGATGCTGCGCTGTCAGCTGGTACCTTCCAGGCTTTTGTCGGGGACTTGCGGTCGCGGCGCAAGATCAGGAACGACGATGTAACGGTAATACGGGTAGAGCTTGCTTGAGTGTGATGGGGGGACAACTATGCCCTGGCCTACTCCACAAGACTATAACGAAGCGGTACAGGGCCCAGCCCTCTGTTTTAGCTTGCCCGAGCTTAGAGGAGGTCGCCCTGAACTAACCCCCCTTGGGTTGCCACGGGCGGTAACCGGAGGCTTTGCCAGTGTCTATCGCATTTCCTATGGTGGAAGCGATTGGGCGGTCCGTTGTTTTCTACGCCAGGTAGCGGACCAACAGCGGCGCTATGAAGCAATCAGCCAGCACCTGAGCACGGTTGGCCTGCCCTATACAGCGGGTTTTCAATACCTGGAGCAAGGCATCAAAGTGCAGGGCCGCTGGTACCCTGTGCTAAAGATGGACTGGGTGCCCGGGCTACCGCTAAACACCTATATCCAGCAAAACCTTTCACGACCAGAGAAGCTCAAGACGTTGGCTGACGACTGGCTGAGGATGTTGCAGGACCTGCGTCGACAGGGAGTAGCGCATGGAGATCTGCAGCACGGAAACGTACTGGTGAACGAGGGGAAGCTCTCTCTGATTGACTATGATGGGATGTACGTCCCTGCCCTGAACAATGTGGGCAGCAATGAGTTGGGTCACCGCAACTACCAACATCCTTTGCGAGACAGCCAGCACTTTGGCCCCTGGCTGGACAATTTCTCAGGGTGGTTGGTCTATCTATCTCTACTTGCTTTTAGCTACGAGCCTGCACTCTGGCAGCTTTCCGGTGATGAGCACCTTTTGCTCCGCAAGGACGACCTGGAACAACCTGGTCGAACAGAAGTCTGGAAGCTGCTCGCCGGATGCAAGGAGAGCATACCGGCACTGGCGGCTGGCCTGTGCGACTTCCTCAAGCTTGACCCTGCTAAGGTGCCAGCGCCAGAGCCTGCAGAGGTTGAGCGGTTGGCCAAGCGTCGGCAACGAATGCGCATCTTTAAGACCCGTACAAACCTGCGAGAGCAGGCAATGACCACCCATTCAGCCTTTGCTGGACCAAGTTGGGTGTTGGATCACCTTACCCCCGAACAGCCATCCGGATGGCAGGGCGGATTGCTGAAAGAACGCCTGTTGGCTGGGCTTTGGTTGTTATTTAACGCGGCAGTTGCGTCTTCAGCCGTACAGGGAACTCTCGTCCTCACCACGGCCGGATACCTGGCAGGAGGAAGCAGCTTTCTGGCTTTGGTTGGCCTCTGGTGCAGATACCAGATGCAGCCAGTGGTGCGCCACAAACGTTTACTCCAACAGGAAAGGCAATCTCTCAGATGGAGATTGCGGCTAGAGGGTTGGCGTATGCACCGCCTGGAGGCTCGGCGGGCCAGATACAAGCGTGCTGAAGAAGCTGACAGGTCTCTCTTCAAAGATCGGTTCGAAAACGCCCTAGAGCAGGAGCGTCGGGCACTGCAAAGCATTGATAGCGAGCTGGATGAAGCATTGCTAGAGCTAGAGGAGCGTCGCCAAAACTATCGCCTGAACGAAGTGAGGGAACTGGCACAGGCCTCTCTGGCATATGGCCGGGAAGCTACTCTAATCACACGGAAATATGGGGGCCTGTATCGGTTGTTGGATGAGAGTGCTACCGACCAGGAGGCTCGCGCAGCAAAGCGCAGAAGCGTAGCAAGCAAAAGATTACGCGGCCAGACGGACAAGGCACTGCGCTGGCTGAAGCAGCGGCAGGAAAAGTTTGCGGTGCCTACTGGCAAGGTTCAGGCAGCCCTTTCCAGGCAGTTTGAACGGCTGGCAATGGCTGAACAGGACTTGTGCGGATGTGATCAGCAGTTGTCTAGGTTTAGGGACATTTCGTTCGGCAGCTACATGGGCAGGTTGATGGGACTAGGACTACATAGGCAGAGGTTTAAGGGCGGGCCATAGGCTCGTCTTTGCTCTTCAAGAGTGGCTCACGTGCTATAACTCCAATGCATATACTAGTATAGCTAATCATGCAGACTGCTTGGAGGTGATTGCATGATCGATGAGCAAACTGAAAGAAGTCAGAAACGGGTACCAGTTTTGGGCATCCTGGTGGTAGACGCATATCTTGATGGACTGCCCAAACAGGGGCCATTGGACAAGGCCAATCTGTATGCGGCTGCGGCTAAGCAGGAAGGTGTCACAGCTTACCACTTCGGCCTGCGTGGGGTAAACTGGCCTCAGCGCCGTATTCGTGGATGGCTGCGGGTTGATGGACGTTGGGTGGAGCAGGATCTTCCCTGGCCTGACGTGCTGTATGTGCAGCGCCGTCCCCCTGCAGCTAGTAGGGCGAGGGTAGTCTATAGACTGCTGCGCAGCAGTACTATCTCCATAAATACAGACGTGATGCTTGCGAAGTGGCGCTGCCACGTCGTACTCACACGATATTCGGATACCCGAGATCTTCTACCCCATACCGTCCGGCATCGAGGCCCAAAGCAGCTGCGGCTAATGTTGAGACAACATCCAGCGGTGTTCATCAAGTCGGATACAGGGAGCCGTGGGCGGGGAGTTTGTCGCGCATGGAGAGCAGGCAGGAGCTACGCCCTTCAACAGTCCGGAAACAACACTCCACACCTGGGACTGTCATTCCGCAGACTATATAGGAAAGTACTCCGTATCTCAGGCAGGCACTCAGTTGTTCAGCAGGAAATCCCTATACTGACCATTGGCAAGAGAAAGGCGGATATCCGTGTACTGATGCAGAAAGAACTGCAGGGTAAATGGATTCCTTACTCCTTCAGATTACGTATCGGCGAACCTGGGTCGATAGTCTCAAATACCCACCAGGGTGCTCAGGCAGCCGACCTGGACCAAGAGTTGTTAAAGATCCTTAAGGACGTTTTCCGGGTGGAAGAATTGATGCAGCAGGTCAAGGAGACGGCGGAGTTGGTAGTGCAGCGTCTGGAGGCAGGGGTTGGGCGCATGGGCGAGGTTGGTCTCGACCTGGCGTTCGATCGGGATTTTCGGCTATGGATAGTCGAAGCCAATGCGAGGCCTGACAAAGACCAAAGCACCGATAAAGGTTATGTGCCGGAGAAGTTCACCAGGACAATGCAGTACGCGAAGTACCTATATCGCCACAAAGACTAACGCCCTCTGATTTCAAGTCAGAGGGTCTCTTTCATATCGGGCAGTTTAGAACACCACTCAAGCTGAGTGATGACCGGGATTGCTTTTCACAGAGATTGCCTCAACTCCATAGCATAGAGAGAGGGGGTGATGCGTCGATGCCTAACAAGCCAAGGCGCAAGAACAGCAAGAAACGTCGACGGCGCAGGGCAAGACCTGTACTTGCCATCTTCACCCACGTCACGTTCATACATAAACTGTCACATCAGGAGAGAGTGGAAGAGGCAATACTCAATATGCAAGCTGCCCAGGCGGCTGGCATCCTGGCGTACTACTTTGGGCTTGACGATGTTGAGCCGGGGGCGAAAAGGATTTACGGCTGGGTACTGGGCTCAGACGGTCGATGGTACCGTAAACGCGTGCCGTGGCCAGATGTGCTCTATGACCGGATTTACCGTTGCCCGCCTGGGAAAAGACGGCCTCTATTAAAAGTCCGGCGCAAAATGCGCAGCACTGCCAAGCTAATCAACAGCACCAATATTTTGGGTAAGTGGAACTGCCATTCGCGCTTACGTGCATACCCGGATACAGCCAAATATCTGCCTGCCACTGTCATCTACCGGGATTCCAGTGACTTACGCACGATGCTGTCGCGGCACAAATCAGTGTTAGTGAAGCCTGTGAGCGGAAGTGGGGGAGACAGCATTTCGCTAGTCTGGTTGATGCGTCGGCGTCGCTATGGATGGCAAAGCTCAGATACCGGGAAACGTCGTACGAGTCTAAGGTTTTCGCAGGTAGCCAAGCTGGTCAGGAAGAATTCGAGTAGGCAGGAGAGTATAGTACAGCAGCGGATACCGCTGATGCAGATGGAAGGTAGAAACTGTGACATCAGGATCTACATGGGTAAAGATGAGTCAGGCAGATGGGTGCCAGTATCTTCGCGTATGCGAGTTGGCCAGTCAGGCCAGTTTGCCACTAATTTTCATCTGGGTGCTGAGCATTTTGAGTTGTACGATGCGCTGAAACAGATTACGGGTTCTGTTACCAAGGCGCTGTGGTTGAAGAAACAAGCCCATTTTGTAGCGGACATCATTTGTCGTCACATAGACAAAGCATTTGGTACCATGGGGGAGGTTGGCGTTGACCTAGCTTACGACCGAGACCTACGACTATGGATGCTGGAAGCTAATGCTAAGCCTGCAAAAGTGCTCTTGCCAGGTGAGAGGCAGGAGCAAGTTCCCAAGTTATACTCGTGTATTATGGACTACACTTGGTACCTGTTCAGGAAGAAAAGGAAATCGCAAACGTAAGTGGTCAGGGGAGGCTAATACAGCCTCCCCTGTCTGCATGCGTTCAGTTGTCCAATCTAACGTTAGCCCTGACTAAGCCACCACGCTGGCTCTGATAGGTAACCTGTACCTCTGTTCCTGCCTCACCGCGCAGCAGCCAACATACCCGTGCGGCAGATTGTGCCGGCCGACCCCCATGGCCCTGTCCGTAGCCTTCGAGAAATCCTGCATCCTGCACCTGTGTGCCCGATAGAATAGTCACAGGGCCAGACAGTGATACAATGTCCTGCCTGACTGCCTGCACCTCCCGTGCTTTATTGCTCGTGCAGGTGGGGAGATAGCCACCGTTTTCAAAGGTGGCCACGAGCTTCCATGTGTCATCGCTGATTTGCTCTACCAACATGCCCCCTAGCGAAACCTCCGGCAGGGCGGAAGCTTGTCTGACAGCCCACTTGCTTACTTTATGGCATTCGGCAGCCAGCAGTTGTGGTGGCGGGTTAGCCATGTTGAACTTCGGGTTCCAGCCCCCAATCTCCACTGTCCCAAGCTGCGGATGATCAAACGGCTTCCAGTTGAAGAAACCTTTGCCCATGAGCTCCCGGTCATTCCATTGCAGCAGTCGGAGCTGCAGCTGCTCCCGATCAGCAGAAGTATTCGCCCTGCTGAAGGCATCGTAGGGCAGGCCAGCTTGCCCCAGTCTGTCCCATGCTTCGGTTGTGTAGCCAATAATCCCAAGCTGTTCGTAGGCCCATTCGGGTAGGGTAGCGCGTCCGTTTGATTTCACATCCGGGTAGCCGGTTAATGCAGTACCTTCATAGGCTATTTCACGGGTGAAGCGCAAGTCATCGGGGTTCATCCTGTCATCTTGATACTGATAGGGATTGCGGAAAAACAGCCCGCCCGCGGTATGAATGGCGTTCAGCAAATTGATATTGCGGTGGGTGAGAATGAAGTCCATCACAGCCCGGCTCTCAGGCTCTGAACCCGGGTAATCTGCGGCACCAAGAAGTTTCGGGTCCCAGCTCTGCGGGAAGTTGCGGTTTAGGTCAACTCCCCAAGGCGAATGGTGAATCTCGAAGGGCCAGCCCTCATAATCGCGCACCAAGCCCTCACTCCAGGAGAACATACGGTAAAACGGTCCAAACCTGTCTCCCGGCCTGCGGGGAACCATGATGCGTGGGTCGCGACTGGAGAGTTTCCACTCGCCAACCTTATCGTCGCGTTGCCGCATGTTCAGAATATATCCGTCGCCGTTGAGGTCCTCAGGATGGAGACCAGACAGACTGGCATGCTCATTCATGGACTTTGGCCAAGGCCGAACACTGCTGCGCAGTATGTATGGCGTTGTTAGGTACTTCTCTGTACCGTCAGGGTTAACCCGGGGTAGTATGTAGAAGGTACGGGTTTTCAGTAGGTGGGTTACGTCATCGTCCAGGCCGTAACTGCTCAGCAGGTAGTCAATCAGGTAAAGACAGATCATACTGGCTGCAACCTCAACAGCATGGATGCTGCCATCAATGTAGATGGCCGCTTTCTCATGATGCTCTCCTGTCTCCGTATCGGTAAGTGTTACTGCCCAGATGTCGCGTCCCTCATAGCTCGTTCCAACCGACTGCAGGTCGACTAATCGCGGGTAATCGCTGGAGATGCTGTGCAAATAGCTCTCTAACTCGTCATACAGCCAATAGTGGTTAAAGGAGACTAGCGCTTTGCTCATGCTCTATCCCTCCGATCAAATGCCAGTATGTGTATTGGCGGGAGAGATGAGACATTCCTGCAGACTGCACCTTTTATGCTATCTACGGGGCTTACGGTTTCGACGTCGCCTGCGCAGTCTACGCCGAATCCCAGTCCTTGCCTTTGTCGCTAGTTGTTCTTCTCTACTATCGGCGCAGGTGGCACTATCGAAGCAGTCACGCATGCTGCCCTGGAGAATGGCCGGACCAGAGATTCCTGACTCAGAGTTGGCCGGACGAAGCACGACGAAGCTTTCCGGTGCAACCTCTACAACCGTTGGCAAGTTGATGGTGGTCGACCAAGTCGGTGGATCTTCCGGTGTGGGGAATAACTGATTGCCAAAACCGCCAACCTCTGGGTTGATTAGTACCTCTGCCAGGTATAGGTCAAACTCACCCCAAGTCTCAGGTGGGGGGAGCGCCGCCACAACTGAAACAGCCTGACCTCCCCGGAACTCGACGTGCAGCAGCGCGGATGCGCTAGTCCCAGTGGGTACCTCCTCCCGCGGTTGAAGCACTAAACAGCAGGGGTAGGGGACAAGCCCCGGAATGCAAAGGATGTCTCCTGGATAGATCACATCCGGGTTCTCGATGTGTGGATTGGCCATGATCAGGGTGATCGGTCTAACTCTGAAGAACTGGGCAATGTTAAACATGGTATCTCCCGTGACAACCCGGTAATGACCCAGGAACCCACCAGGACAAGACTTGGGTACTCGTGGATCTCGTTGCACAAAAAACACCTCCTTCCCAGCAGATTATGCCGGTTGGGAGGTGCGTGGTTACTTATTACCTTTGAGGAACTCGTACTGCTCCATGATTTTCCCCGCAGGCACCAGTTGATCGATGGCCAATATACCATCCAGGTGTTCAAGTTCATGCTGCAGCAGCTCAGCCAGGTCGTCGGAGGCTTCCAGGATATGCTCCCGTCCGGAGATATCATAGTACTTCAGTGTTACGTGTCTATGCCGGATAACCTCAAAGGCTATGCAGAAGTAACTGAAGCAGGAGTCCCAAACCGAGAACAGGGTTTCACTTAGCTGAGTGAAACTAGGGTTGATCAGCGTATGCGGTGTTCCCGCAAACTCCAGATAAACCACTCTTAGTGGCACGCCAATCTGTGGTGCTGCGATGCCGCGACCTGTGCCATGTTTGGCTTGGAAGGAGTGGAGTGTATCTCGCAGGTCGTCCACCAGCTGTCTGAGTTCATTCGTTTCAAACTGCACTACTGGTTGAGAAACCTGCCGTAATACCGGGTCGCCTAGCTGGCGAATAGGTTTGATGGCCATTGCTGCTAGTTCAGGCAGACGGAGGTGCGGGCAACGCCACCGCGCTGGCTAATCAGCTCGATCCTGACGTCAGCGCCCGACTTGGCTTGCAGTAACCAGCTTACGCGCGCAGTTGACTTGGCTGGGTTGCCATGGTGGCCGTTCATGTAGCCTTCCAGATAACCGATTTCCATCTCCGGCTTCCCAGCGAGTAGGTTAAACTCGCCGCTTAGTCTTGCGCGGTCCTGCTTGATAGCACCCGCCTGCTTGCCCTTGTTGGTGGTATAGGTAGGCAGGTATCCCAGGTTCTCAAACGTGGCAGTAACTTTAAACACACCGGCTTCCACCTGCTCAACCTGTACGTCATCGATGGCAACTTGCGGCAAAGCGGACGCTTGGCGCAATACCCACTGGGTGTTCTTGTAACATTCCGGTTCCAGTAGCTGTGGCGGTGGATTTTGCAACACAAACTTCGGGTTCCATCCACCGATCTCCACCCAGCCTAGTTGGGGATGCTCAAAGGCGCGCCAGTCAAAAAAGCCCTTACCCATGAGTTCCCGGTCATTCCACTCAAGCAGCTTGAGCTGCAGCGCTTCGCGCTTCTCGGGCGTATCAGCCTTCAGGTAATCGTTGCGGTCGATACCTGCGCGGCTCATACGGTCCCAGAGCTCTGTGGTATAGCCGATGATGCCATGTTGCTCATAAGCCCACTCGGTGAGAGTGGCTTTGTTGTTCGACTTAACATCCGGATAACCGGTGACATAGGTGCCTTCGAGGGCGATTTCCTTGGTGGCCCTCAGGTCATCCTGGTCCATTTTGTCCTCACCATACTGATACGGATTGCGGAAGAAGAACCCGCCTGAAGTATGGAAGGCGTTAAGCAAACTGACATTACGGTGTGCTAGCAAGAAGTCGATTATCGTCTTTGCTTCCGGCTCAGAACTCGGGTATACGCCGCCGCCGTTTACCGTTAAGTCCCAATTGTGTGGGAAGTTGCGGTTTAGGTCCAGACCAAAGGGGCTGCGATGTACTGTAAACGGTTCTCCCTCAAACTCCTTGATTACACCTTCAGTATAGATGCGATAGAAGGGACCTTTGCGTTCGCCTGGTCGCCGTGGTAGCATCAGGCGGGCATCTTTGTCCGATGCTTTCCACTCACCCTTCTTGTCGTCACGCACGCGCATCGTCAATATCCAGCCGTCGCCATCCACATCGTAAGGATGTAATCCGGGCATTTCATCGAACTCTTCAAACGGATGTGGATATGGTTTTACACTGCTGCGCAGCATAAACGGCGTCGTCAAATACTTCTCGGCTCCGTCCGGGTTTACGCGGGGAAGGATGTAGAAGGAGCGAGTGTTCAGCAGATGAGTGACTTCCTCATCCTCACCATAGTTGGAGACCAGGTAGTCTATGGCAGACAAACAGACCATGGCGGCAGTCACTTCGCCAGCATGAATGTTGCCATCTACATATATGCCCGGCTTTTCGAGGTCGGGGCCGGTAGCCTGGTTAGTGAGGGTCATTACCCAAATGTCGCGGCCCTCATAACTCTTGCCAGCCGACTCCAGCCTGGCGATCTCGGGATAAGCTGCAGCAACTGCCTGTAAATAAGCGGTGATTTCGTCATAGCGGTAGTACTTGTTGAACACGACGTCGACTTTACGAGCCAATCAGATCCCTCCTTGGTGGAATTGCCTAAAGTAGAATTTCAGCATTGTTTTGTCAAAACCTGCTTAGTCAGACCAAATTTTCGCGTCAGGAACTGTCCAGGGAGTTAACTTGACGCCTATTTTTGTCAATCCTATAATTAGAGGAAGGGGCGGACGGGCTATTACCTGTTGCCCGCGAACGGAGGACTATGCTGATGCTGAGAAGAGTAGGTCCGGATGACGCCGGCCAATTTGATAAACTGATACAAAGCTCACCAGAACCTGACTTTGCGCAGACTGCCGTTTGGGCAAAGCTGAAGTCAGTCAGCTGGAGGCCCGTGCATTACTCGTATGACCAGGGTGGTGGGCCGGTGATAGCGGTTACAGTCTGGTTGCGCAAGCCGCCTTTGCTACCTTGGTCCCTGGGTTATGCGCCCCGCGGACCAGTATTGTTGGTTGATGATGCGGCACAGTACCTCCCTCACTTTCTGGAGCAACTGCGGGAGGAAATGAGGAGGCAAGGGGTCTTTGCACTGAAGATTGACCCGGCTTGGACTAGTAAACAGCGGGCCAAAACGCTGGAGGAAATCGGTTTCGAGAGAGTCGTTTCGGATCACCCCTTTGGGGGAACGCAGCCGCGCCTAACTTTTCGTCTCGACATTTCTGCTGATGAGGAAGAACTGTTGGCGACGATGCCCAAGAAGACCCGCTACAGCATTCGTTACCCAGAGAAGAACGGTGTGGATTTCAGGCTTGGCACTAAAGAGGATATTCCGCTCTTGATGGAAGCATTACGAGATACCAGTCGCCGTAAGAAATTCCTCGAGCGCGGCCCGGAGTACTACGAGCGATTGCTTGATTCCATGGGAGATCAGGCTTCATTGATGTTGGCGCTTCACGAGGGACAAGTAGTCGCCGCCGGCGTGACCGTTGTTACCGGGAAAATCGGCTGGGCTGTCTACGGTGGAATGGTGCGCGAGTTCGCTAATCTGCGTGGCTATTACGGCCTTAACTGGCGCCGCATGCTTTGGGCCAAATCGCGCGGAGCTGAAGTATTCGACTTCTTCGGTGTGCCGGTAGACTACTCAGAAGAGTCACCACTTCATGGGTTATATCAGTTCAAGAAGAGCTTTGGCGGTGAGTTGATTGAGTTTGTGGGTGAATATGAGCTGCCAATCCGGAGGTTCCCGTTCTGGCTGTGGCGCAATTTCTCTCCATGGGCTCTAAAGCTGTGGAGACGCTTCAGTGCATTCCTACGTGGTCGCAAACATAAAGAAACAACAGAAGAGGATTCTGAGAAATAACGGAAGTTGATGGGGTTCCTTGGGAGGGGCTGTAAGTTGGAGTTTAATCGGTTGATTGAAGACATCAAGACTGGTGCCATAAAAGTACAAGGTATATACCATGATTCGCGCCAGGTCAGGCCCGGATGCGTCTTCGTCTGCAAAGTAGGCGAGCGCGTTGATGGGCACAATTTTGCTGCCCAGGTATTGGCCAATGGAGCTGCCTGGATAGTAGGTGAGCGTGACCTGCCATACGCCAACTACATTCAGGTGGAGAGCAGCAATCAGGCTTTGGCCGACTTGGCGTATGCGTTTTACGGAGACTATAGCAAGCAGTTGCGACAACTCGGGATAACAGGGACCAACGGCAAATCTACGACCTGCCATCTGATCGCCAGCCTGCTTAACCATGGTGGCGTGCCTACTGCTACCATCGGTACACTTGGTGTGTTCTTTCCCGAAGATCAGAAACTTGAAGAGACTGTAAACACGACCCCCGATGCGCTGGAAATGGCACGCATCTTAGCGAATCTGCACCAGCAGAATGCTAAGGTGGTGGGTGTTGAGATCTCTTCCATCTCTCTGGAGCAGGACCGGGCGCGTGGAATGGATTTTGCCGGTGTGATCTTCACCAACCTGACCCAGGATCATCTGGATTATCATAAGACTTTTGAGGCGTATTTTCAGGCCAAGCGCAAGCTGTTTCTGATGCCACACAAGCAGGCGGTGATCAATATCGATGACCCATACGGTGCCCGCTTGGCTGACGAGTTCGAGGGTGCCCTGACAATCAGTACTATGCGCCGTGCTCGCATTCAGGCGCGCAATATCATGATTAACCACGATGGGTTCAGCTTCGAGCTGGATATAGATGGCCGCACCGCCCAGGTAACAACACCTTTGGCTGGTCTGCATAACCTCTATAATCTATTATCTGCTCTCGGCGGTATCATCTGCATCGGGCAAGACCCCTTCCACTTCCTAAGAGGCATTCCTCATCTAACCTTGCCGAAGGGGCGGTGGGAAGTAGTCGGAACGGCCCCCACCGTCATCGTTGATTACGCGCATACACCGGATGGCATGGAGCAAGTGTTGCAGCATGCCCGCCGCATCGCCAAGGGTCAAGTGATCACACTTTTTGGCTGTACCGGTAACCGTGACCGCGAGAAGCGCCCGCTTATGGGTGAAATTGCCAGTCGCTACAGCGAGTACGTGATTTTGAGCAACGATAATCCTGAAGACGAAGACCCTGAGGTCATAGCTCGTGAGACGCTGCGTGGTATCTATAAGCCGCACCTTGTGCAGTTGGACCGTGAAAAAGCGATTGAGGCTGCCATAGGCATGGCGGGTCCGGAGGACGTGGTGCTAGTGCTGGGTAAAGGACACGAGGATACCTTGAAAATTGGCAAGACCTCCATCCCGTTCTCAGATGCTGCAATTGCTAAGCGCTATTGGGAACGGCGCCGCAGCCGCGCCAAATAAGACAAAGGCAGTCTCTGTCTTATCCGCACCATAAGAACAGCAAAGCCCCCTGCGAAGGGGGCTTTAGCATATCTAGCCCAGGCTTTGAATACTGCGGCTACGGCAGTATACGCTCATCCGAGCCCCAAACGGTAGGGTAAGAGAAATGCAGCTGTTGGATCCGCCAATCATTTCCTTTCTTCACTGCCACTGCAGATAGACGCACCGGCCAAACGTTTAGCTCTCCCTTTTCCAGCTCCATCAAAGTGAACGAGTTATGCCGGACAATCCCCAACAGTTTGGCCTGTACGCTTAGTTGTGCGTCCATCAGCTGCTGTATGCGCTGAATGTGTGCTTCGTAAACCTCGGAAGCCGTGATAGTGCGTGTTACTGTACCGATAGCGCCGATCCAGGCCACGTCATCGCTGCTGTAAACGAGGGCGTCCGCTGCGTTCAGCTTCAACTCGCCCCAAAACCTGTCCTGAGTTGCCTGTGCCAGCATTGCGTTTACGACTTCCTCTGCGCCGGTAGCGCGTTGTGCCGGGGCTGTTCCAATGAACACGGGCTGATCTCCCAGTAAGGTGTACAGCCTCTCCCCATCCTTGGTAGTAAAAGCAGTGCCTAAAGCTTCAAGCAATGACCTGACATCTTCGTGCCCGGCTGTACAGTGCTGTTTCACTTTCCCTGCCAGCTTGCGCTGCACCTGGTCGATGTCCCAAGGCTCAACCTTGGCAACGCCCAACCGGTTGTCCGGATAATCGCTGGTATCAAAGGAGAAATGCATGTGATTGAATAACCACTTCCCTGCACGTTTCACCAAGGACGCTGTAAACCGCAGGGGCCATGCAAACTCAGTGCCACGTGCGAGCTCCCATAGGGGTTGGCTGATGCCGGCGTTCAAGAACAGCAGTTTGCGGTAGCCTGGTAGGTCGCTGTTTAAGTCGTCCTTGGTAATCGCCAGCAGCTGCTGGCAGTCCTGCTCCGCATTACCTTCCTTGCTGACAGTGGCTGTTGCTGAAAGCCACGCCACTTCACCGGTAACAGCAATGGTTGCGTTTGATACGTCCAGCGCCATATCTCCCCAGTGCAGCCAATCCAGTTCGATTAACTTCCGTACCTCCGCCGGGCCGAATGACCACTCTCCATGGCCTGTACCAATAATAAACTGTTCCTCATCAGTCACCCAGAGGTCGGCCATAAACTGGTCTAAAGCAGCTGTATCACGCGCTGTGTATCCATCCTGAAACCTCTGTAACACTGACCTTACGGCTGTCTGCTCCTTATCTTGTACCATATGTGTTCCTCCTCTCAAACTTCCATTATCGTCTATCGTTCTGTCAAAGTATGAGCATTCCTATCCCCGTGTCAATTCTGCTTCCCGGCAGCCCGTATCAACGAAGCCTCAGCTGGTTTTGCTTTTCAAAGAAGATTGTGCCACTAAACTGGTGTTAACCGCTAGACTCACCTTAAGACATAACCATATTTTACCCTGTGAAAAGTGAAGCAGCACCGGTAATGCTGTCGGTGGATGCTGACAGATTGTGCTTGTAAACCATAAGTTCGAAATGTAACAATGAGATAGAATGGGGGAGTGCAAAGTGGTTTATAAGTTTCTGGCAGGCCAGTTTCTGCGGGGCGGATCTGAATGGCGAGAAGTGCAACGGCTCGCTGATGAGTGCAGGAAGACGGATGGTTCTGCCCCGCGTCTGATAGCTGGACAACGGAGTCACGCTGCCCGTGATGACGCAGGTTCTCTGGTTGGCTATCTTGGTGTCACCCAGATGATGCCCGGCGAAGTGGAGCTCTCGGGTATGGTGAATCCTGCGAATAGGTGCCAGGGTATCTTCTCCCGCCTGCTGAAACTGGCTGTTCAGGAGCCAGTCAATACCCAAGTCGAAACCTTGGTGTTAATCTGCGCTCCTGGCTCGGAACCGGGTCTGAAGCTGCTCAAAGCACTGAGCGCAAACCATGACCATAACGAGTATCGTATGGAAAAGCAATATGTTCCCGGTAGTGGTGGTAAGCAATCCTTCTCTCTCCGGGAGGCGGCTCAAGCGGACCGGCCAGAGATTGCAAGGCAGAACGCCATTTACTTTGGAGATAGTGGGGACATACCAGTGAACGTTGCAGGTGTCTGGCTGGCCGAGATGAACGATTGCCCTGTTGGCAAGGTAGAAGCCAGGCTGCAGAAAGGGCATGCCTTTATCTACGGTCTGGGCGTGCTTCCCGAGCGCCGCAGAAAGGGATACGGTAGGCAGATACTCATGCTAATTATGGACAAACTGGCATCAGCCGGCGCCACGCATTTTACGTTGGAAGTGGCTAGCAAAAATGCAACGGCGCTGGATTTGTATCAGTCGCTTGGCTTTATGGTAACGGCAGAATACGGTTATTACACACTGCCTAAGCAGCAGCTATTGGCTTGTCTGACCCTGTAATGTAAACAGACCTACATAACCCATGCCTCATGGAAGCCAGGTTGAAATGGAGGGTAAGCATGACACACTCTTGGTTTGACGTAACGAGAATAGATGACACTACCTATGCAATAAGTGAGCCTGGTCACTGGGAGAGATGTATTTCATACCTGGTGATAGGGAGTATGTCCGCTGCCCTGATAGATACGGGCCTTGGCATCGCTAACATCAGGCTAGTGACTGATCAACTAACTGACCTGCCTATCAAGGTACTAACTACGCATGTTCACTGGGATCACATCGGCGGACATAGTCTCTATGATCAGACATATGTTCATGCGGGAGATCTAGATTGGCTGGTGCACGGATTGCCTATGCCGTTATCAGTCATCCGTGCCGGACTGATGCGCGACCCATTGACCAGACCAGCTCCGCCGGAGTTTGATCCGGACAAATACGTTCCCTATACCGAGCAGCCAACCGGGTTGTTGCAGGACGGCGAAACAATTGAGTTGGGTAAAAGGAGGTTGGTTGCGCTGCACACTCCTGGACACTCACCAGGTCATCTCTGCTTCTTTGACCCTGAACAGGGCTACCTGTTCACTGGAGACCTGCTATATCAGGGAACGCTCTATGCCTTCTACCCCAGTACTGATCCCGTAGCTTATGCAGCCTCCATAGCCCGGCTGGCTGCGATGCAGGGGGTATGCAGACTGTTGCCGGGACACAACGAGCTGGACGTGCCTGTAGCACTTCTGGGGCGGGCAAACACTGCGTTTGGTCAGCTTCGTGAGCATGGTCTGCTTTGCCATGGCAGTGGAATGCATGATTTTGGCAGACTGAAGATTAAACTCTAGTCGTTTGCCGAACTTCCTTAAACGAATGTGGTTGACCCGTTCGGCAGAGTATGGGGAGGAGTGACAGGATGAGATTTGACGAGGTTATCGCATGGGGCACAGAGAAGATGAAAGGTACGGATGAGTCGCCGCTTGAGCCTGGATACCGCTACTATCATGGGTTGCGGGTAGCCAAGCTTGCGCTGCAGCTGGCGGAGAAACAACAGTTATCAGTCAACCGTGACATCCTCTACATAGGCGGGTTCTTGCATGACCTAGGCAAAGCCGGGTTTAAGGGGCCAGACCACGGGCCGCGCGGGGCACAGATAATCCGGCAGGAGATTCCTCATCTGTTAACCTCAGAGGAACTGGAAGTCGTTACCCTGATTGTGGGGCATCATTACATGCGACCAAAGAGCAAGTATATGCGCAGTCAACAAGTGCAGGACTACCCGCCGGAAGTGCTGTTGGTACAGGATGCCGATACGCTTGATCACTACGGAGTCAACAGCATCTGGATCCACTTTCATTATACGGCGTTTAAACATCACAACCAGCACGTCGCCCGCGACTGGTATTATGGACAGGACGCGGAGTGGCGCAAGGAAGCTCGGACCAGTATGAATTACGCTCTGTCTGTGGCCGAGCTGGACCACCGGACCAACCTGGTGAACGCGCTTTACGCACAGTGGGAAGTTGAGGAAGAGGGACAGCTGACGCACATAAATGATGGCCTAAGCCGCTGATGAGGTATAAACATGCGTCTGCCCCAGGAACAGAAAATGAGATAGAAGCCACCTGTCGGGTGGCTTTCGCTTTACCACGACTACGCGCACCCATCCACCCGTTGTGCCATATTGTGCAACAGGAATCAAATTTGGGAGTGGTGCTAGTGATCTTAGTCAGTGAGTTTATTGAAGAGCAGGCTCTACAGTGGTTGCAGCAGAGGGTTGCCTGTTTCTATGAGCCGGAACTATATCGACAACCGGAACGCCTTGCTGCCCTGATGCCGCAGATGCAGGGGTTGATTGTCCGTAACCGGACTGTCGTAGATAGAGAATTGCTAAAGAAGGGTTGTAACCTCCAGGTAGTAGGCCGTTTGGGGGTAGGTCTGGATAATCTTGATTGCTCCGCTCTGGCCGAACGTCGTATCACAACTGTATATGCCCCAGGTGCCAGTGCCCGCTCAGTGGCAGAGTTCTGTCTCATGTTGATGCTGGCTCAGTCTAAGCGATTGCTTCAGGCAGATGTTTCTGTGCGCAGCGGCCTGTGGGAGCGGGTCAAGCTAACCGGTAATGAGCTTTATGGCAAGACGGTGGGGATAGTCGGGTTTGGCGCGGTCGGTAGCCTGCTCGCGCGAATGTGCAAGGCAATGGGTTGTCGCGTACTGATATCCAATCTGCAGCCAGCACAGGACTACGATACGGTAAGCCTACATACTCTGCTCGCTGAGTCAGACTTCGTTTCCCTGAACGTCCCCCTAACCCCGCAGACGAAAGGGCTGATTGGAACAGCAGAACTGGCGATGATGCGACCTCATGCCTTCATACTGAATACAGCCCGCGGGGAAGTGGTGGATGAGCAAGCCCTTTACAGTTGCCTGAAGGAGCATAGGATCGCTGGGGCTGCATTGGACGTAAGGCACTCTGAACCCCCTCAGGCGAATGACCCCTTCCGGCAGCTCGGCAACGTAGTTCTTAGTCCGCATCTGGCCGGGTTAACGGTGGAAGCGCAGGCTGCGGTCTGTCAAACAGTAGTCGAAGATGTCTGGCGGGTGCTGCAAGGAATGCAACCGGCCAATCCTGTAGCTGGATTGGACTTTGTGGAAATGGTAGCGGGAGCAGTAGGGCGAGAGTAAAAGGCAGGCAAGGGAAACCACGAAAGGGTGGCTACAGGCTGCCCTTTTTTGTTACGAAATCGTGTCATTCTAGCTCATTGATGACACAATTAGGACTACTAACTTCGGCTACAAAACTGGTATAGTAATGGCAGACGCGGGCAGAAGGAGGGCTGTTAATGCATAAACGCAAAGCATTGCTTTCACTCGCCTTGGCAGCGGCATTGCTGTCTCTGCTTGCGGCAGGATACAGTGCTTCCGATGTGGAGCTGCGTCAGCCAAAGGCAAAGGCGGGAGTTCTGGACCTGGCTTCTTCTAAGTTAAGTGAGCGGGTAGTCAGATTGGACGGACAGTGGGAGTTGTACTGGGAGCAGCTACTAACACCTCAGGATTTCAAGAGAATGAGTCCGCCGCAGACCGGATATATAGACGTTCCAGGCTCGTGGAATCATTACATAGTCGATGGTAGGGAGTTATCGGGCGAAGGTTACGCGACTTACCGGTTGCTCTTTGAAACCACGGGAGGAGGGCGGCTGGGACTAAAGGTGCCCAGGGTATTTACGTCCTACAGACTGTGGGTTAATGGAGAGCTAGTTGCCTCTGCAGGTACCGTAGGCCAAAGTAAGGCTGCGGTTATTCCGCAGTATTTACCACAAGTCGCCTTGTTTGATCCACAAACTGGCACTAACGAGATAGTGATGCAGCTATCCAATTTCTATCACCGTAGTGGTGGTCTGCTCGAGAGCCTGCTCATTGGTAGTGAAGGGTTAGTCACCGGACTTCGCGACAGGCGGATAGCCGGCGAGCTGTTCCTGTTTGGCAGTCTCTTTGTAATAGGCGCTTATCATCTTGCCCTGTTTCTCTATCGGCGCACGAATAAATCTGCGTTCTATTTTGGTACTTTCTGCCTGCTAGTCGGCATAAGAACCTTGCTGCTGGGAGAACGATTTCTAATATATCTGTATCCTGGCTTCAGCTGGGAACTCGCTCACAAACTGCAAACGCTTGCATTTTACCTCGGTGTGCCGATCATAGTAATGTTCTTCCAATCTGTTTTCCCGGCAAGATTCCACGCTAGCGTAGTCAGACTAGTGCAAGGAGTTGCTGGTGCCTTTGCAGCAATAGTGCTGTTCACCAATGCACGAGCCTTTACAGTAGTTAATCCAGCGTATCAGCTGTTCACTCTGCTGGTAATGGTATATACCCTCTATGCGCTCGTCCAGGCTCTGCTTCATAAGGATGTGGGAGTCAAGCTGATAATGATGGGTGCGCTTGCGATAATCATAACTACCCTAAACGACATGGTATTTCTCAGCATCTGGATGAGTGACAGCGGGTCACCGCAGCTGCGTTCTATCTTTACAACAGGCAACCTTTCATCTGTGGGTCAACTGATCTTTGTGTTCGCCAACGCTCTAGTTTTGGCCCAGAGGTTCTCTACCGCCCTGGAGCAGGAAGAGGTGATGACTGCACAGCTAAAGGTACTGAATGCAGGCTTGGATGAGTTGGTAACAGAACGCACCAAGGCTTTGGAGCAATCCAAAAAGGAGATAGAGCAACAAAAACTAGAGCTGGAGGAAGCAAATCGGGTTCTAAACCTAATTTCGCTGAAAGACCCTTTAACTGACTTGTGGAACAGGCGACACTATGACAACGTGATTAAGCTTGAGTGGAATCGCGCGTTGCGGCATGGAACCCCGATCTCGCTGTTGCTACTGGATGTTGATGATTTCAAGGCATACAATGATACCTATGGCCATCAGGCAGGCGATAACTGCCTAATACAGGTTGCCCAGATCATGCACAGCCTCTTCAATCGCGCTAGTGACCTGGTTGCCCGCTTCGGTGGCGAGGAGTTCATCGTGGCACTTCCAGGCCTGTCAAGAGACGAGGCAATGCAAATGGCTGCTGTGCTCCAACAGACTATTGAGGAGATGCGCCTGCGGCATGAGTACTCATCGGTTAGCCCCTGGGTAACAGTCAGCATTGGAGTGACTTCCAGGATTCCATCCAGGGACAGCACACCTCGGGATTTATTCTTGACAGTTGACCAAGCCCTGTATCAGGCAAAAGCCGCAGGCAAGAACCAGGTCAAGTTCTTGCCGTGAGAGTTGGTGCAAAACTGTAAGGGGCAGCGAGGCTGCCCCTTTAGAGTGCAATTTGTGTTATTTCTTCTGGGGTACAAATGGGACAATCCGTTGTGCCAGATTGACTACCGGCATTGTCTGTAGCCAGACCTTTCCCGGCCCCCTTAGTTTGGCTAGGAACAGGCCTTCGCCACCAAATAGCACATTCTTGAAGCCGGAAACTGTCTCCAATGAGAAGTCCACCGAAGGCTCAAACATAGCTACGTGTCCGTTATCCACCTTCAACACTTCTCCGGGCTGCAAATCCTGCTCAACCACCGAGCCGTCGACTTCCAGGAAGACGACTCCTGGGCCGGTTAGCTTCTGCAGCACAAAACCTTCGCCACCAAACAGGCCGGAACCCAACCGCCGCTGCAAGTGTACGTTCAGTGTCACAGAGCGCTCCGCGCAAAGGAACGCCTGCTTCTGACAGATAATTGACTGACCAGCCTTCAGATGCATGGGCATGATCGATCCAGGGAAGCTCGAGGTAAAGGTGATTTTGCTACCGTTCTTCTGTGCACTATAGGTGACCAGGAACATTGACTCCCCAGATACAGCGCGCGCCAGTCCCGCAAACAACCCGCCCTCCATATTGGTTTCCATGGAAACGCCTTCTGTCATCCAGGCCATGCCGCCAGTCTCCGAGAAAACCTGCTCGCCCCTGTCTAGTTCCAGGGTAACAGCTGGTAGATTTCCGCCAATGACTTCATACTTCATCTAGCCATTCCTCCTTCTCTTTACTCTCTATTACGGAAGTGGGCGCTTCTTTCCTCCACAGAAATCAAAAACGACACAGAATACATCTTGTCCTCGTCAAGGTCTCCTAACCAGCCAAGCCACCATTTCGGTAGGGCGGGTGTTATAGAAGTCTAAGGCTTGCTGCATTTGCCGGTCACTCATTCCCCAAAGCAGCTTGAACTCCCGGTCTCCTTTACGAAAATCAGCTGACAGCAGAATCCCTGTTAGGGGACCTTTCCGATCTCCGACAAAGATGTCCTGCTCCATGCCATCCCATCCCAGGTGTCCAGGGACATAGCCATAATCCAACGGGTAGATGATATCCGCGCGCGTTGGGTGGGCTGACCCCTTGGGCCGGTCAATTTCCCAGCCTGCCTCTTCAATCCTGCTCTGCCATAGTAGCCAAGGGAAGGTCTCGGCTGTGTAGGGCAAATCGAGGGCATGAAACTGGGCAGCAAAGGTAAGCATCGCTTGGTCCATGTTTTGCATCCGCCTGAGAGCAGTTTGACGCGAGCTTTCAAAGTGCAGCTTCCCCATCGTCTCCTGCCACATAGCCTGTCTGTTCTGGAAGTAGAAGTTGAACTGGGAGCCAATACTAAGGTCGTGGTTGCTGGCAACAGCGCTCATCCGCCAGAGCAGAATTAGCCCGCGTTCATCAAGGTTATCGGCATCCTGCAGGATCCGCAATACGATATTGTCTGTTACATCCGGGTTGGAGTGCTGAGCGGCAAGGAAGCAAACTTGCTCAAGCTCTTCTTCAGTAAGCAGATCAGCGAACTCAGCCCGGATTATCTCTGTGGCATAACCTGCGTGTTTGTCAATCCAAGCCGTTATCACTCGATCATCAAAAATATCCAACCTGCCCATCTCGCGCTCAACCTTTATCAGGCCAAGGTCATGGCAGAGCCCGGCAATCCGCAGCAATGGCCAGTTGATGTCTGTCGCATGCTCCAGTTCGGTATAGTGGCGCATTTGGTCTATCAGCTGAAATACCCGGTAGCTGTGCATGAAGCGGTAACCCTTGCCGCTGCTCTCCCATATTCCGCTGAGCAGCCTCTCCACACGATCCACAAAGGGACGGTACTCCCAAATTTTGTTTGCATACTCCTCGCTCATACATACGGCAGGAAACGAAAACACAACTATTACCTCCTCATGCCGGGTGTCCCTCTGGACAAACCTGAAAGCAAACGCTATTATATCCCAAGTTAATCCATGGTACAACAACCCATCAGTCAGAAGGTATTTGGGTGAAAATGGCCAACTCAGCCAAAAGAGAGCGGCACAAGGGGAGATGAATATATGAGCAATACCATGCGTTACATTCACAAGCAGAGAGTCCAAGGTGTAATAACAGTGCCGGACTGGCTAACGGCTAATGCCGCTTCAGCAGTGCGTGCTTTCCATGAAGGCATACCAGGCTATCATCCTACGCCACTGGTAGATTTAGAAGCGTTGGCGGAACACCTGGGAGTGGGACACATTCTGGTCAAAGATGAGTCTAAACGCTTCGGACTGAATGCCTTCAAAGCCTTAGGCGGCTCTTACGCGATAGCCCGAATCTTGGGTGAGCGCTTGGGACTCGGGGACCCCACTTTCGAACAACTGCAGTGTCTTCAAATTGAACCCCTTACCTTCGTTACGGCCACTGATGGTAATCACGGACGCGGCGTAGCCTGGGCGGCAAAGATGCTGGGCCAGCGGGCCGTAGTCTATCTGCCGAAGGGAAGCGCAACGAGTAGGGTGGAAGCAATCCGCAGTCTAGGGGCTGAGGCCCAGGTGCTGGAGCTGAACTATGACGAAGCTGTACGCTATGCTGCTAGGCAAGCGGAAGAGTACGGTTGGCTTCTGGTACAGGACACTGGATGGCCAGGGTATGAGCAAATCCCTACCTGGATCATGCAGGGCTACCTTACCATGGCGCATGAAGCCTGGGAGCAGATAGGGGAGATGGGGGTGGAACCGCCCTCCCACCTGTTGCTACAGGCTGGTGTCGGCTCTTTGGCTGGTGCAATGCTGGGGTTCTTTAAGGATAAGCTGGGGGACAAGCTTCAGGCTAGCATCATGGAGCCAACTAACGCAGCTTGTGTTTATCAGTCAATTGCTGTAGCTGATGGCCAGCCCCATGTTGTGAGCGGCGATCTACAGACCATCATGGCAGGGCTCGCCTGTGGCGAACCTAATCACCTGGCTTGGCCTGTCTTGCGCGATCACGCATCCAGCTGCTTCAGCTGCCCCGATTATCTGGCAGCCCTCGGGATGCGAATACTAGGACGGCCCCAGCCTGGAGATGCAGTAGTCATAGCTGGAGAGTCCGGGGCAATAGGGGTCGGATTATTAGCTGTGCTAATGCAAGCGCCGGAGTTGGCGCGCCTAAGACAGCAGATGCAGCTAGGACTGGACTCCACAGTACTGGTTTTCAGCACAGAAGGGGATACCGACCCGGACAATTATCTCGATGTGGTCTGGAAGGGTAAGTACGCTCTGCCGGAAGCATTGATAGTAGAGAGCGAGGAAAGATAGCATGCGGACAGAGGTAAAAGCGAAGACAATCGAAATACGTCGCGCCAGCTTAAAGGATCGTACGGCAGTGGAGCAGATCTCTGCGCAGATCTGGGAAGGACACGACTACGTACCCAACGTGTTTGACAAATGGGTGGCAGATAACGAGGGTGAGTTTACACTCGTTTGTGTTGACGGCGAGGTGGCTGGCTTCGGCAAACTAACCATGCTAACTGGCCGCCATGCCTGGCTGGAAGGTTTACGCATGGGTGGTGGATATAGAGGACTAGGCCTGGCCAAGCTGCTGACACGCTACTACATCGATTTGTGTGCAGAACGAGGTGTGAACAGCCTGCGTCTGAGCACCTTTGTTGAAAACTACGAGAGCCTGCATATCATCGAGACCCATGGCTTTAGACGCATCGCCAGCTTTAAGCTGATGATGGCCGAACACGGACCTGTCAAGCTGAAACCGGAAGCGGTAGAGGTACTTCAGTCGTTTTCAGAGGTTTTACAGGAGTTGGACAAGAGTATACTAGCCAAGCGCAGCAGCTTACTGAGCTTTGATTTCACCTTCGAGGAAGTGAGTGAAGAGTTGCTGAATGAGCTCCTTGCGGAGGGCAGTATAGTGGGGATCCGTCGCGACGGGAAGATCCGTGGCCTGATGGCCCTGACCACGCGTCACTCCAAAGGTAGCGAATTGAGCATCAGCTATATGCAGGGCGATACTCGCGCAGACCTGGAGCTGCTGACTGACTACGCCATCGCGACTGCCGCAGAGCTGCGTCAGAATATGCTGGTCATGTGCCCTCAGGATGAGACATTGCTTGCAGTCTATCTTCAGAAGGGCCTCCGCAAAGAGCTTGATACTCCCGAGCCGGATGTGTTCGTCTACGAGCACGAAAGTACGCTGGACTGAGACAGATGGGACAGTCCCATCTGTCTCACGTCCAGCGAAGATTGAAGACCCGCGGAAATCCGCGGGTCTTGTGTGTCTCTAGCGCTTCTCTATGGTAATGCTGCCGTTGGAAGTATCCATACGCAACTCCAGGCTTCCATCGCCTCGCTGTGCACTAACGTTCTTGGTTGAGATCTTGCCACCAGTAATAGCCCATTGGCCTGGTCCCAGGTCTACAGAGCCGTTGCTGGTGCTGGCTGTAACATCGACTCCTAGCTCCTCAGGCAAACGAACTGTGATAGACCCATTTGATGTATTGAGCTGGTAACGTCCATCGGTGGGGTTTGCGCTGACTACGATGCGTCCATTGGAGGTCTCAGCGTCAATCCCGCTTGGTCCTTCAGTCGACTGTATATTGATCTCACCGTTGCTGGTCTCCAGCTGCAGGTCGCCAGTCAGTTCACTGACTTCGATACTACCGTTTGATGTGTCGGCTATTGCGCTCGCGTTAGTCGGCAACGTAATCTCGTAGCTAATAGACTGGTTGTTGACTCTTTCAGCGCCAAAATCGGCTTTCACGCGCAAAGTATCCCCTTCGGTAGTAATTACCGTTTTCATGTTAGAAAGCCTTTCCTCTGCTTTGGCTTCGCTACTGTCGCGTGCCACGTAAGTAGCTGTAACGGTGATCTGGGTGGCGGCGTTATCGCCGACCAGGCGGATGCGTCCGTTGCGCGTCTGGACGTCGATCTGTTCGATGTTTGTCATATCACCTGTATATGTCTCCATATGCTCAGCCCTATGGGACGAATCACCGATATTTACGAACCGGGGCAGCAGGTTCAGTCCCGCCGAGAAGAGCATGCCTCCAGCACCGAAAACGACTAACCAAATAGCTGACACTATCAAGAGTGCTTTTACCCATTTAGACATTTCTTATCACTCCTTTACCGTTGGTACAGACTTGGTACCAAAGCGGGTCCAAATTACAGCGCCGAAGCCGACCATGCCATAGAAGAGGGAGGCGAGCCCACCTACGACCGGCAAGGCGACGAGCAAACCCAGGGCGAACAAGCCGAGTAACACCTGGTAGATCTCACTGGTCTGAAGGTTTAGTCGCTCTGCCAGGAAACTACCCGTAACGAGGCCCAGTGCCACCTGACCCAGGAAGCGGGCAGCGAAAACAGCCAACCAGAGCACTGGCACCAATGGTATGCCCACCAAGCTGATAACGAACATGATTGACAGGGGGATGAGTGCCAGATAACCTAAGAGTCCAAACAGCACAGACTTGGCAGGGTCAGCTGCAATGGCTGCTGTTACCTGGTTTGCGTGCTTGGGGAACAACCAGTAAGTCACCCAACCTAAGAATACTATCGCCATAATGCGCCAAACAGAGAAGTTGAACCGCATCCAGTTGCCACCGAGGAGCGGCAGCCCACCAAAACGCAGATTGCCGAGAGAAGGGATACCCAGGCTGACTTGTTCTCCACCTACCCGGACCTCGCCTTCCTTATGGACAGTGCCACCAACGGCGACTACATCGCCATCAACAACAGCACCAGGCTTAAGGTAGATGCTGCCGGCAATAGCTACTACTGCATCCGTTACCCGGCCTTCAATTGTCGCACTCCCGCCAATTACTACTACGCTGCTAACTTCCTTATCTTTGGCTACATGAACGTCTTCGCCGGATACCACTATGCTGTCCGGGGCTGCGCCGAGAGCGTAAACCGCAGTCGGTACCAGCAACATTGCTATGATAATCAGGGTGGCAAATACTCTCCTCATGCCAGACCCTCCTTTTCTATCTTGTTAATTGTTAGAAAGATCAGCGCCGTGAACGCAAACAGGATGACTACGCCCGCAGTACTTAAGCTGAACCTGGACGCTGTTTGCACCAAGGTGCTAATGGTTACGTAGCCAGCTCGACCTAATCGCAGTACCCAGCCAAACCTTGTGAAGATCGTGGAGAATAAGCCAGGGAACAGCCAGTAGAGTGCAACTGTCATCCATACGGCCATGTAACCAGACCACCCTACTACCAGGAAGAAGACGCGCTGCCAGGACAAGCGGGGCTTCAACTTTGACATAACCTTTGATGCGAAATCAGGCGACGGATCAGCTGCGTACCAGTCAGCCGCGAGCAAGCTCTCGAGTTCTGGATCAGACGGGAGCAGTAGGTCCATACAGGATAAGCAGTTCTCAAGGTGGTGTTCCACCAACATGGCGTTTGGTGTTGCTAGTGCTCCATTGAGATAATCATCCAACTGACGTTTGATATCCTCGCATTTCATCCGGTCCGCCTCCTTCCATTTTGACGTATATGTCTTTCAGTAGTTTCTTGCCCCGATATATCCGGTTCTTCACTATGGACATCGGCTGATGCAAAGCAGCCGCAATCTTCTCGTATGTCATTCCTCCAGCGTAATGCATCACCAGGACCTCCCGATACATCTCGGGGAGTTCTTGTAGCGCCTGCCGCAGAGTTGCCCGTTCCGCGTGCTTCACAGCTTCTTGCTCCGGGGTATGGTAGTCAGGAACCTCAATCTCTTGGTTATGTTCGAGATACTTGTTTTCCGTCCTACGACGCCTCAGCCGGTCCATGCACAGGTTTGAGGTGACTCGTTTTATATACGGCAGAAAGTCGAGATCGTCCTGCTGTTTGCTGATCTGCTTATATACTCTGAGGAACGCTTCCTGGGCGACATCCTCCGCTTCCTCCTTGGAGCGCAAGAGGTGCAGCGCTAGACCGAAGACCAAGCGTTGATAGCGTTCTACGAGCAAAGCATACTTTTCAACATCACCTTGGCGGCATAAAGCAACCAACTCCTGGTCTTGCATAGGCACCTCCTTCTACAATCAGTTCAGCAAGCACGACTCATCATCGTCTCATATACAAAGACGCCTATAAACGCACTTTGTCTGAAAGAACTGTCAGGTAATTTCTGGGCTAATTCACTGCCATAGCTTATCATACTAAGCGGTGCGGGGAAAGGGCGTTAACCATAGCGTACACAGTAGTCGTAGGGGTCAGGCGCTGGCTGACCCAGTCCAACCCAATCCCCGCATAAAAATCAGTGGCTAAGCACTGAGAGGCCTGGTGCCGAACCTGCTGCGTAGCACAGCTCCGAAACCAATCAAAGCATAGAACAGGCTGAAAGCGAAACCAACTCCAGGTACGAGGCTGAGGAGTCCGAGTATGGTCAGGCCAAGTAGCACAACGGCTGCCGGTGCTGTCTCCAGGTTAAGCCTGCCTGCCAACCACTGGCCCGCAATCAAGCCAAGAGCAATCTGTCCGAGCAGACGACCGATGGCAACCGCTAGGAACAGGACGGGCACTAGTGGAATACCCACAATAGTGACAACCAAAAGGATCATCAAAGGCACAATCGCCAGGTAACCGAGTATGCCGAAGATAACTGCTTTGGCTGGGTCTACCGACGCTGTGTTTGCTACCTGGGCAACGTGCTTGGGTAGCAGGGCATACAGCAGCCATCCGAAGAGTACTACCATCAGCAGGCTCCAAAGCCTGAACAGGTTAAACCCAAAGAAGGTTAGACCGGGAAGCAGGCTACCCGTCCATCCGAAACTCATATTCAGGGGTGAGTTGATACTGCCGTTTACCACCGACCCAGTACTGCGGTTAAGTGCGCCGCCAGCAGTAAAGATATCACCATTGACTACGGCATTAGCCAGTAAGCTGGTGCTACCACCAAGACAAAGGATGTTTCCGCCCACCTGGCTATCAACAGTTGCGCCGCCGCCGAAACCTACGACATCACCTTTGACTTCGCCTGACTCCAGACGAGGGCCGCCACCGAAGGCAATCACATTGCCGAAAACGCTGCCGGTAATTGACGTTCCGCCACCAAACACCAGGACGTCGCCTGTGGCAGTTCCATGGATCGTGGCGCTGCCACCAAACACGATCACGTCACCTACTGTTTCGTCAGCTTCAATTACTGCGCTATTGCCAAACAACACGATATCTCTGCCGGCATCAGCGGCTAGAGCCTGGGCTGGAATTAGCAGGACCAGCAGTATCATTAGCAAGAAAACTCTTCTCATCGCAAAGATCCTCCTTCATACTTCTTCCTGGACTTCGCGTACTACATCTGCTATAACGCATTATCCAGGCTTATGTTAGATACGAACAATCAGTTTTTCCGCATAAGGAAAGCGGGGCAGGGGAGCCCCGCTTGTTGTTGCTTGTGTTGGATAACTACATACTCAACGGCCGGGTACCAAAGCGAGTACGGAGCACTGCGCCAAAGCCAATCAAGCCATAGAACATGCTTGCGAGGAAACCGACGAACGGTACCATGGTCAGCAGTCCGAGTGCGACTAGGCCAAGCAGCAGGCTCGTAACCGGTGTTGTCTGTAGGTTAAGCTTAGGGCTAAGCCACTCTCCAGCAAGCACTCCCAGGGCTACTTGACCAAGCACACGAGCGGCAACCAGAGCCAACGCCAGAACTGGGATCAAGGGTATGCCTATTAGGGTCACTGCCAACACGATGAGCAATGGAACGAAGGCGATGTATCCGAGAAGCCCAAAGATGGCTGCTTTGGCAGGGTCTGCTTGCACAGCTGCGCTCGTGACCTTAACATGGTTTGGTAAGATACTGAAAATCAGCCAGCCCAGGAAAGTTATCCAGATGACACCCCAGAAACCGCCGCCGTCGAAGTGCGGGCGGAAGCGGAAGAAGTTCACATCTCCGTACCAGCCAGTCCAGTGCCAAGGACCAGATTTAGTGTCACCATGGATGATCGGGTTGCCCACGCGGTCGATGCCTCCACCAACTGCAACAACATCTCCCATGACTTCGGCACCATCCATCAGCTTGGCCGTTCCTCCGACCACAATCAGGTCTTTACCGACCCGACCGGAAACAGTAGCACTTCCGCCAACGACGACCACATCGCCGGTGGTGCTGCCTAGAATGTTCGCAGAGCCACCTATGATAACTACGTCTTTGGCTATTTCGTTAGGGCCGACTGTTACACTCTGTCCGAATACGA
>JAWLDB010000001.1:46981-67157 GCA_041686915.1 Bacillota bacterium | reverse complement strand
CTGGGGAATGCTCATGCTGCATGTAGACAAAGGCATAAATCGTTGCCAGAGTCCAGAGTAGTGCGGCCAGGAGCGCCATCAGAATACCCAGACTGGAGATCTTGAAAGTCAAACCATAGTCCAGCAACGATAGCAGCTCCAGCTTTATGGCAGTACCCTGCCGATAGAGCAGGTACAGCCACCCTAGCGACAGGAAGGTCCCTACCACAGTCAGGCCTGCTACTGTGTTTTGCAGCTTTATGCCCTGACGGTTACAGATGGCAATCAGAATGCTACCTATCAGGGGAAGCAATAGAGGGATAAGGATGATTTGCGGCGCAGCCATGATAACCTCCCTTGCTGGCAGCCCAGCCTGCTTACTTAGCTATAACGAAGAATGTATGGGCAGCCTTCTCGGCCAGCTCCAGAGCTACGTTACGCGGCCAAAGGTCAATCAGTACAATCATGACCGCCATTGTGATCATCGGCCAAAGCATGGTAAGAGAAACGTCGCGCTTGCTGTTTACCTGTTCCCCATGACCATGACCCCCACCGAAGAAAGCAGCCTGAATTGCCGGGAAATAGTATACAAAGTTAAGCAGGGAGCTGAGCAGCAGCAAAACCACAAAACCCCAATTGCCCGCATCCAGTGCTCCTAACCCCAACTCCCACTTGGACACAAAGCCAACCATGGGTGGGATGCCGATCATTGAGAAAGCCGCTGCAGTGAAGGCCAAGAAGGTTAGTGGCATCTCGCGGCCTAATCCTGCCCATTCAGAGACCTTGCGCTTGCCTGTACGATAGATGATAGCTCCCGCTGAGAGGAAAAGAGTGGACTTCATCAATGCATGGGCAAAGATGTGGAAAATAACCCCGATCAAAGCCCGCTCCTGCAGTAAGCCAATGCCTAGCAGAATATATCCCATCTGTCCAACACTGGAATAGGCCAGCCGGCGTTTGATGTCGTCCTGGGTGATAGCTACCGCAGAACCCATGATGATTGTAATTGCCGCAAACACCAACAGTGCCTGATTCCAGCCCGCCGCCTGTATAGCCCGATAGTCGAAGATATCAAAGACGACCCGCAGTAAACCGTAGGCACCGGTTTTCAGCATTAATCCGGACAGCAGAGCACTAGCTGGTGACGGAGCCACGGGATGGGCCTCCGGCAACCAAACGTGCAAGGGCACGATACCAGCCTTAATTCCGAAACCAATAAAGAACCCGATGAAAGCAAACAGTGCCAATCTGCTTGGTTCTTTGATCAGACCACCAGGTACGAAGGCAACGGTACCAGCCAGCTCAAACACTGCCACAATGGCAAAGAATAGAGCCAAGCCACCTACGATGGTCAGGATCAAGTATTTGTAGCCTGCCTTCATCGCTTCCTCGGTTTCCTCATGCACAACCAGCACATAAGCAGAGAGAGACATGAGTTCGAAGCTGAGGAAGAATGTAAACAGGTCTCCACTGAGCACAACACCCATTGCGCCAGCCAGGGTCAGCACCAGGAAAGGGTAAAAGCGGTTTTTATGGTGCTCTTTAGCCATATACTCAGTTGCGTAGACAGTGACCAGAAACCATACACCTGATATAACCGCAGCGGCGAGAAAGCCAAGCGAGTCCATACGGAAGCTCAGGCCGAGAGGTGGCATAATTGTTGGATACTTGGCAACGAGCGTACTTCCTTGTTGGATAGCCTGGTACTGACTGATAACTACCAAGAATGAGCCGAGACAGGCTAGGGTAGACAGTCTGTTTCTCCACTGCCATGACCGTCTCTCAATCAGATAAATCACGACAGTTGTCAAAAGTGGAATTAAGACCGCGTACACGGGTACCATGGATGTGTTTTGCATTGGGAAATGCGCCTCCAGTTCTAGCTTTATCTAAAGAGCAAGCTTGCTGCCTGGCGAACCAAAGGTAGAGCCAGGGCTGGGTACAGACCAAGGAGAACAACGCCGCCACCTAGGATTAGCATTGGCAGCCGGGTTGGCCAGGGTGGATCTGCAGCGCCCTGTAACTCGGTGTCTTTTCCAAAGAAGGCATTAGTGATTATAGGGAGGTAATAGACAGCGTTCAACAAACTACTAATTAAGATTACTATCGCAAACGGCACCAAATCTTGGTCCAATGCACCCAGGGCCAAGTAGAGCTTGGAAACGAAACCAGCGAAGCCCGGAATGCCTATCATGGACAACACCCCTATGGTGAAGACCCCGAAGGTAATGGGCAGGCGTCTCCCCAGGCCTGAAATCTGTGACAGCTTCTTAGCGCCGGTCTGCTGAATGATTACACCGGCAGAGAGAAAGAGAGCTCCCTTCATTAGGGCATGGTTGAGGATGTGCAGAAACGCACCCTGCAATGCCCTCTCACCAAACAATGCAAACCCTAGAAAAATGTATCCAACCTGCGCTACGGTAGAGAATGCCAACAACCGCTTCAGGTCTCCTTGAGCCAGGGCAAACAGTGACCCAATCAGAATAGCTGCTGTTGCCATGGTCAAGAGAATCGGCCGTAGCGGTAAGGATAGGAAGATCTCTGTGCCAAAGGCCAGGTACACCAGCCTGATAAACCCTACAATATAGGCTTTGACAACCAGGCCTGACAGGATAGCACTGGAGGCCGTAGGGGCATTGGAGTGAGCATCAGGCAACCAAACATGCAGGGGGAACAGGGCTGCTTTCACCCCAAAACCAACCAACATAAAACCGATTGCCGTAGTTACATTCAGCGGGTAATGACCAGCTGTAGAAAGCAGAGTCTCGTAAATGAACTCCATGTTCAGGTGGCCTGTGATCATAAAGATTAGAGCGATGGCAAACAGAATACCACCTGAGCCCAAAGCGCTAAGCACCAGGTAGCGGAACGACGCTTCGATGCTCTCCTTCGTCAGCTTGATGGCGATGATGGCTACCGCTGCCAACGAACTAATTTCAATGAACACGAACATATTGAATATGTCGCCGGTCAGAACAATACCATGCAGGGCCGCAGTAAGCAGTAGGAGCAAGGTAAAATACCCACTGACCGAGCCGACTTCTTTCTTGGCAGTCATAGCCGCGTGCCAGAATATCGGCAGGGCCAGGGTCGCAAAGACTAAGCTCGTAAATGCTCCCAATGCATCAACCTGCAGTTCAATCCCAAAGGGAACTGGCCAGCTGCCTAACACCGAAGCAAAGGTGCCTGTAGACATCACCCTTGCTGCTGTACCCAAGGCGAACCAGAAAGATACTGCTCCAGCGCCTAGGAATAGCCAGGTGATTAGCTTCTGCTTCTTATATAATACCGGAACGACGAAGGCTGTGGCTAATAGTACTACAATCGTTAATACCGGATAATGCTCAATGTTGTTCATAGTTCTTACTCCGTAATGCCAAGATCTTATCTGCATCAAGTGTTCCATAGTGCTTATAAAGCAGGACCACCAATGCTAATGCGAAAGCTGTGAAACTGACCGAAATAACGATGCCGGTGAGGATCAAGGCTGAAGGAACCGGATTTACCAGCCTGCCAGCATTTTCGGTGAGAATTGGCGCCTGCCCTCCCTGAATGTATCCAATAGATACAAAGAACAGGAATAAAGCAGCGTCCATGATATTCATGCCCATGATCTTCTTTATCAGGTTATTATGCGTGAGCATGGTGTGGAACCCGATAATAAACAGGATTATCGAGACCAGGTAGTAGAGATTTTGACCCAATCTATCAATCATGCCCATCGAGCTCCGTTCCTCCCTCCAGGAGTTCCTGAAACATAGTAAACACAGTACTGGCCACCTTAACCCCAAGACCCAAGGTAACCAGCAAAATCATACCACTACTCCATAACCGGCCCGGGGTTCCAATCGGGAAAACCCCTTGATTGGTGAGGAACCGGAAACCAAACAGGATTCCGATCAATCCGACCACCACGTAAAGCAATGCGCCACCGGCCTCAAACTTCATAGAGGTATCGTGCTTGAGGAGATGTCGCCTTTTGCTATAACGAAACGCCATGCTGTAAAAAATCAGGCTGGTGCCGATGATCGTCCCGCCCGAAAACGCGCCACCCGGAGATAGGTGCCCGTGCAGTAAGATATATGCTCCGAGCAGTTGGACAAATGGTATCAGCAGGCGAGTTACCAGCTCCAATACGATGTCTTGCATCTTATCACCTCTTGCTTAGCACAGCCGAAACGGCTACTACAGCGACAAACAGCACGGTGGCCTCCCCTAGTGTGTCGAAGGCGCGGTAATCGAGAATGATTGCGGAGATTACATTAATGGCCCCTGTATCATGCGGAGCATCGCTCACGTACTTGATAGCAATTCCCTGGTGAGCCGGCGAGTCGGGTGCTCCGAACAAAGGCATCTCGGCAACGGCTGTAATCAGGAGCGCTCCTAACCCAAGCAGTACCAGCAGTGACAAAAATGACCTCATTCTTCATGCCTCCTGCTGCGACTGATTGCTGCCAGGAAGAGCAGACCTGTAGCCCCTGCCCCGATCGCGGCCTCTGTGATAGCAATATCCGGAGAGTGCAATTGCTGCCAAATGATTGACATTACCAGGCTGTATGCTGAGAGGAAGAACACGGCGCTGAGTAAGTCCTTCGTGCGCGCAACCACAACTGCGGCGAGTATTAGAAACAACAGCAACAGTACATTGATTAGATCCAGCATCAGGCATCATCTCCCTTCCGCTGAGAACGGTAAACCGCTCTGGCCATATAGTGAGCCGCTGTCGGGTTACTGATCCACAAAAAGACAACGACCAACATGAGCTTCAGCTTGAGGTAAATATCGCCTGGAAAGAAAGCCAGACCTAGCAGCACCAGACCTGCACCCAGCGTATCGGATTTGGTTGTGGCGTGCATGCGGGTGAAAACGTCGGGAAATCTAAGTAATCCTACGGTGCCAGATGCAAAGAAGAACAGTCCGGCAAACATCAGAGCCGCGCCAATATACTGCACCCAAGACACCCCTTTAAAGAGTTCCCCGTTCAAGATAACGGGCTACTCCGATAGTTAGTAGAAAGCTAATCAACGCATAGACTAGTGCAACGTCTATATAGAACGGCGTCTCCTGAAAAATAAAACCTATTAGAGCCAGAATCACAATAGTCTTAGTGCCGATGACGTTGATGGCTACGGCCCGATCGGCCGGCGTAGGACCTACGATGGCCCTATACAAAGATGCGAAGGTAAGCAGAATCAGACCTAGACAGGTGGCAAGAAGTACTTCGTGCACTCTAGTTCTTCCTTTCCATGGCGGCGAGCCTCTGTTGGATGTGCCATCCTTTGAGGCCTTCCCCACTCTCTTCTGTCAAAACGTGTATAACGAACAAACCTTCATCAGGCGCTTCTACGGTTAATGTGCCCGGGGTTAAGGTGATGCTGTTTGCCAGAGATACCCGCATCATCTGTTCTTTCAGCTCCGGGTCATAAGAAACAAATCCAGGGCTCAGCGACAGGCGTGGAGCAAATGCCAATCTGGCAACCTGCCATCCCGCTTTGAAGATCTCTACTATCATTGATCCCCAAAAAGCCACCCAAGCCATGATTGTCCGCGGGGTTACATGCAAGTCGGAGCCCAAACTGAGCAACAGGTTGTCGTTGACCACTACAATGACGGCGGACACAATCACCCCAGTAGCCAAGGTTTGATAGTCCAGCCTCTGGGCAAACAAAATCCACATCAACAGCAGTGTAAGGAGCCAACCAGTTTTACGCGTAAAGCGATTTGACAATTATTACTACCTCCCACATAGCAAGGAGCTACCTGAAAAACAGGTAGCTCATAGATTTTGTCTGCTATTTTCTCAAGTTCATCCCCCAATAGTATGACACCCGCCGATAACGGGTTAGTCAACCCTACATTAGGCGTCAGCTATGATCTCAATTACTTTATCATAGTATTGTGTTTTAGGCAACTAAACTACTGCCATATGCAGGGATATATTGGTTTAGGGAACCAGAGCTATTCCTGATACAATACTCCGTCAACCCAGCTAATTACCTCGTCTGGACGTTGTGTCTTAACAAGCAAGTGCCCCATTTTGCGGCGAGGCTGCGGGTTACCTTTCTTACCATAAAGATGCAACTTAATATCACGGGATATTTCGCCAATTGACTCAAACAGCTGCGGGATACTCTCGCCCAGAATATTGACCATCACCACTGGATAGAGCAAGTCAGTCGGTCCAAGTGGCAAATCACAAACAGCCCGCACAAACTGCTCAAATTGCGATGTATAGCAGGCTCCAAAGGTATAGTGTCCCGAATTATGTGGACGTGGCGCCAATTCGTTGACCATGAGGCCTTCTGGAGTAACAAAGAACTCTACTGCCAGCATCCCTACGACGCTAAAGGCAGAAGCGATACCTTCAGCTATCGCTTTGGCCGCGTTGCAGACAGATGGTTCGATTCTGGCAGGTACGACAGTTGTATGCAGGACATTGTTACGGTGCTTGTTTTCGCCCACCGGGAAAGAACTGAGCTGGCCGCTCTGACTACGCGCTACAATTACGGAGATTTCGGCCTCGAGCTGCACAAATTTCTCCAGAACCCAAGCATTTGTCTGTGGCATTATGCTTTCTGCTGCGTCCAAATCGTCCACTGAGTGGATTACCAATTGACCTTTACCGTCGTATCCACCCCGCGCTGTCTTTAGCACCGCCGGGTAGCCGAGCTCCTTCAGCGCTGGTTCGAGTTCGTCAAACCGGGATAAGACGCGGTAAGGGACAACCGGGAAGCCAGCCTTGACGATTTCCGCTTTTTCCTGTACACGGTCTTGGGTTATACCCAACACGCGACTGCCTTGCGGTAGATGATACGTTTGCTCTAGCGCTTGCACAACTTTTTTATCTACATTTTCAAACTCATAGACTAGAACGTCACTCTGGCGCGCCAGTTCGAGCGCTCCTTCCAGGTCATCGAGTGGAGCCACAATCTGTCCGTCGCAGACCTGGCCGCAGGGCGAGTCGGGAGTAGGGTCCAGGCAGAGCACCCTGTAGCCCATCTGCTTTGCCTCAATGGCGGTCATGCGACCGAGCTGTCCGCCCCCGAGTATGCCGATTGTGGCGCCAGGTAGTATGGTACGCTTGCTCACTCGATTTCGAGCCTCGCTTGCGCTTGTACCTGCTCAGCTGCTGTTCTGCGCCGCTCAGCTAGCTTTGCTTGCAGCGCCGGGTCTTCCATGCCTAGCATCTGACACGCCAGCAAGGCAGCGTTTTTGGCTCCAGCTATCCCAATGGCAACTGTTGCCACAGGCACGCCAGCAGGCATTTGCACAATAGACAAGAGTGAATCAAGCCCCTGTAGGTGCCGCGAAGGCACAGGCACACCGATTACAGGCAATACGGTCTTGCTGGCCACCATTCCTGGCAAATGTGCTGCTCCGCCTGCCCCAGCGATAATCACCTTGATGCCTCTCTCGCCAGCTGTTTCTGCATATTCAAACATCAACTCCGGAGTGCGGTGGGCTGAAACCACCTGGCGTTCATGAGGAACCTGCAGTTCCTCCAGAATGCGACAGGCTTCCTGCATAACTGGCCAGTCTGACTGACTGCCCATGATCACCCCTACTAGTGCTTTCATGCAAAGTCCCCTCTCCTTCTGCCGATATCTCTTCGGAAATGCATGCCGGCAAATGAAATCGACTCCATTCCGCCATAGGCGTGCTGCAGAGCCTCCGGCAAGTCTTTCCCGATGCCGACTACATTGAGTATTCTCCCTCCGCTAGTGACCAACTGGCCGTCTTCCAGACTGGTTCCGGCATGAAAGATAACGCACTCTTGGTGCTTAATTCTGCCAAGGCCGAAGATGGGGACGTGCTTTGACCCTTTCTCCGGGTACTCCGCTCCGCAAGCGACTATCAAGGCCACCGCTTGCTTACTCCAGGTAGGAGGGGCTGGCGGCAACTGCCCTCTGGCAGCGCCATCCAAGTAAGGAAGTACATCACCAGCCAGTCTGCACATCAACACCTGGCACTCCGGGTCACCAAAGCGTGCATTGTACTCCAGCACCTTTACCCCTTGTGGCGTAAGCATAAGGCCCAGGTAAATAACTCCCCGGTACACTGCGCCCTCGGACCTTAGTCCATGCAGCGTTTGCTCAACTATGTGTGACACATCCTCACACAGCTCTTCGGTCAAATAGGATACAGGGGAATATGCTCCCATTCCACCGGTGTTCGGGCCCCGGTCACCATCCAGTAGCTGCTTGTGGTCCTCTGCTGCTTCAAGCAGGTAGTACCTCTCTCCATCAGTTAGCGCGAATATGGATACTTCCCGACCGATCAGGTATTCTTCTACTACCAGACTCTGACTTGCAGGCAGCCTGGAAACCGCTGCCTCGGCCTCCTCGCGGGTAAAGGCAATGATAACCCCTTTGCCGGCAGCCAACCCGTCGGCCTTGATGACTACCGGTAATTGGCATGAGGAAAGGTAGGCCAAAGCCTGCAAGGGCTGGTCGAAGGTGCGGTGCTCAGCTGTAGGAATGCTGTACCTGTTCATAAAGCTCTTGGCGTATGCTTTGCTCCATTCCAGCCTGGCAGCTGCTTTTGACGGTCCAAATACTGCGCAGGAAGGGTTTTGCTCGCGTACCCGGTCCGCAACTCCAGCAGCGAGGGGGGCCTCTGGCCCTATCACCAGAAGGTCTATGGCATAACGCAGAGTTAACTCCACTACTTGATCCGGGTTCTGAATGTCACATGGCAAGTTTTCCGCTATCTCTGCTGTGCCAGGATTACCTGGAGCGCAGTAGAGCTTTTGCAGGTTCTCGCTTTGGGCAATTTTCCAAGCAAGTGCATGTTCACGGGCATTGTTGCCCAGGACTAGTACGCGCATGGCGCTGCCTCCTTCCACTGTAGAGTCAGGTCTAATGCTTAAAGTGCCGTTCTCCTGCGTAAACCATGGCGATACCAGCACGTTCAGCGACCTCAAGCGAATCGTTGTCACGAATGGAACCGCCAGGCTGAATTACACAAGTAATACCTACCTCTGCACACTTCTCTAGCACGTCAGGCATGGGGAAGAATGCGTCAGAGGCCAATACTGCGCCCTGCACTCTGTCGCCTGCCCGCTCTATCGCTTGCAGAGTAGGGTCAATGCGGTTCGTTTGACCGACACCGATGCCAACGCTCACCCCGTCACGGGCGATTACTATAGCATTCGACTTGGTATGTTTGACCAGGATCCATGCAAACTCCATGTCAGCGAGCTGTCTTTCGGTCGGCTCCGCTGTTGTTGCTACACGCCAGTTGTCCTTCGGCCCGATGACATCCTTGGTCTGGAGGAGATATCCGCCCTCGATTCTCTTGATATCCCAGGACGGTAGCGGGCTACCGGCCGGCGCGAAATCTGCTGTGAGCAGACGCAGGTTCTTCTTCTTACCCAGCACCACCAGGGCCTCGTCAGTGTAGGAAGGGGCGATGATCACATCCAGGAAAATCGCGGTCATTGCCTCGGCTGTCGCCTTGTCCACCTGTCTGTTCAGGGCAATAATGCCTCCGAAGATGGAAACCGGGTCGGCATCGTGGGCTTTGGAGTAGGCCTCAAAGATGGTATCGGCCATTGCGACGCCACAAGGGTTAGCGTGCTTAACTGCCACTACGGCAGGGCGAGAGAACTCCTTAACCATTTCGAGCGCTGCGTTGGCGTCGTTAATATTGCAGAATGAGAGCTCTTTACCCTGCAACTGTTTGGCTTGCGGAATGCCCCCAACCGGTAACGGCTCGCTGTAAGATGCACCGGCCTGATGCGGGTTCTCACCATAGCGCAGCCCTGAAACAAGACTCATCGGCAGTCCCAGCTCACGCGGGAACCCTTCCAGGCCATAGGCCTGCCAGAAGTACATACTGATGGTGCTGTCATAGTAAGCCGTATGCAGCAGAGCCTCAACGGCCAGCTTGCGTCGCAGTTCGAGAGAGACCCTTCCCTGCTCACGCAGTTCAGAGAGCACCGCTGCATATTGCATTGGACTGGTCACCACAGCAACAAAGGCGTGATTCTTGGCCGCCGACCGTACCATTGCCGGTCCGCCGATATCAATATTCTCTATAGCGTCTTCCAGTGAATGCTGACTACTGATGGTTGCGGCAAAAGGATAGAGGTTGACACAGACGAGGTCGATTTCCGGGATGCCGTGCTCCTTTGTGATCGCTACATCCTCCGGATTATCGCGGCGCATGAGAATGCCTCCGTGAATGCGCGGGTGCAGCGTCTTGACGCGGCCGTCCATCATTTCGGGGAACTCGGTAATTTGCTGTACTTCAGTCACTGGTATGCCCGCCTGTTGCAGCTGTCTTGAGGTACCGCCCGTGGATAACACTTCAAACCCAAGCTCCACTAAACCAGCGGCAAACTCATTGATACCCGTTTTATCGGCGACGCTAATGAGCGCTTTCTTCATAGCTATTACCTCCCTTTATCACCTTCACCCGGCGCCCGTCCTGCTGCAGCCTGCCTTCAGAGTATAGCTTAATAGCCAGGGGATACAGCCTTCTCTCCACCTGGGATACTTTGTAGGCGAGAGCCTCTACATCATCTTCATCATCCACGGAAACTGCTTCTTGTAAGATGATTGGGCCGGTATCTACCTGATCGTCAACAAACATCACGGTAACGCCACTGACCTTACATCCATAGGCAAGCACCTGCTGATGCACATGTTGGCCGTAACAGCCCTTGCCTCCGAAGGATGGTAGCAGGCTCGGATGGATGTTCATGATGCGTCCACCGAAGTTTTGGAGTGTCTTATCGCCAAGAATGGAGAGATACCCCGCCAGTACAACCAGGTCAGGCTTAACATGCAGCAGCTCTCCACAAAGAGCCTCATCATAAGCACCGGTACCAGGAAAATCGCGTGGCCGGATAATGGACACAGGAAGATTGTGTTTGCGAGCCCTCTCTGGCGCATACGCGTCACGGCGAGAACTGACGACCATAGCTATTTCAGCGTTCAGATAACCGGACTCGATGGCATCGATTATGGCCTGTAGAGTAGTGCCACCACCCGAGACCAAGACAGCAAGCCGCAATGGCTGGTTATCTATCGCTTTATACAAGAGAAACCCCTGCCCCAGGTACGACCTCGCCGATTATATGGCTCTCTTCTCCCATATCAGTCAGGCGCTGCTGCACCTCTTCTGCTGTGGCTCTGTCAACCACCAGGATAAAACCAATACCCATGTTGAAGGTGCGGAACATCTCCTTTTCATCAATGGCACCCAGTTGTTGCAGCCAGGAGAAGACGGGCAGGACCGTCCAGCTGCCACGATGGACGTGTACACCTAAGCCGTCCGGCAACACACGCGGAATGTTATCAAAGAATCCACCGCCGGTGATATGCACCATGCCCTTTACCAGGCTATCTTTGATCAAGGGCAGAACCGGCTTGACATAGATGCGGGTAGGCCGCAGCAGCTCTTCCCCGATGGGAACACCTAAGCTCTTTGGTACCTGCACTGTGCTTAGGTCATGTAACTCAAAAATCAGTTTGCGCGCCAAGGAGTAGCCATTGCTATGCAGGCCGCTGGACGGTAGCCCAATTAAGACATCTCCTGCCTTGATGCTACGACCGTCAACCATCCTCTGCTTCTCAGCGACCCCGACCGCAAAACCAGCCAGATCATACTCGCCTGGATTATACAGACCAGGCAGCTCCGCCGTCTCCCCACCGAGCAACGCGCAGCCTGCTGACCGACAGCCAGTTGCAACGCCGCTAACTATTTCAGCAACCTGTTCAGGGTTGAGCTTGCCAACCCCGATATAGTCCAGGAAAAACAGTGGCTCTGCGCCCGAGACAAGGATGTCGTTGACGGACATCGCCACCAGGTCAATTCCTACGGTGTCATGCCGGTTAAGCATAAAAGCTACTTTCAGCTTGGTACCCACTCCATCGGTCCCAGATACCAGCACAGGTTCCTGGTATTTGCCGAGAGCAAACAGGCCACCAAAGCCGCCAATATCCGTCAACACCTCCGGCCTAAAGGTAGACCGCACAGACTGTTTCATTAATTCTACGGCATGGTTACCGGCATCCACATCGACACCGGCGTCCTTATAAGTTAAGCCCTTAGTTTTAGCCACGGATATCACCCCACTCATCGCTCTTAGGCGCGTGCTGTTGTTTGAAGCCACTTACGTCCAACGGGTACTTGGCCGAGAAGCATCCGAGGCAGAACTCGTTAGCAGCACCTTTTACGGCCTGTAGCATTCCCTCCATGCTTAGGTACCCAAGGCTATCCGCCCCAATCATCTCTCTGATCTGCTCGACCACCATGCGGTAGCCCACCAACTCCTGCTGGGAGGGAGTGTCCACACCAAAGTAGCAGGGACTGACGTAAGGTGGGCAGCTAACCCGCACATGCACTTCCTTTGCTCCAGCTTGCCTCAGCATACGCACGAGGAATTGAGTGGTTGTGCCGCGCACAATGGAGTCGTCCACCATGACAATGCGTTTGCCTTTAACAACGTTGCTGTTTGGCGTCAGTTTGAGCCTCACCTTCAGCTCGCGCAAGGCTTGGCCTGGCTGGATGAAGGTACGGCCAACGTAGCGGTTCTTGACCAGTCCTTCTGCAAAGGGCAAACCTGACTCCTGCGCGAAGCCGAGTGCAGCAGAAGTCCCGGAGTCGGGAACTGAGATGACGATATCCGCGTCTGCCGGGTGCTCCTGCGCCAACAACCGCCCGAGTTCACGACGGGCTTGATATACATTCAGCCCGTCAATGGTGCTATCGTTTCGGGCAAAGTAGACGTATTCAAAGATACAGGAACCTGGCTTGGCCTCTGCATACCGGCGGAAGCGTACACCATGCTCGCCGATGATCACCATCTCGCCCGGGGTGATGTCTCGAACGAACTCTCCACCCACAGCGTCGATGGCAGCGCTTTCCGAGGCTAGCAGATAGCCCTCACCCAGTCGTCCCAGACAGAGTGGTCTAAATCCGTGGGGATCCCTTACCCCGATGAGTTGGCTTGAGGTTGCCAGCACGAGGCTAAAGGCCCCTTGGATGAAACCGAGTGATCGCACTAGCGCTTCCTCGCTGCCATCCGAGCGGTAGCGGGCGATAAGATTCAAGATTACCTCTGTGTCACTCGAAGTCTGGAAGATGGAACCATGCGCCTCGAGATCCTGACGCAGGCTGTCTCCATTGACGAGATTGCCATTATGCGCCAGAGCTACGTGCCCCTTCATGTATCTAGCGACCAGGGGCTGGCAGTTGGCAATGCCTGTGCCACCAGCGGTGGAATAACGCACATGGCCAACAGCTATATGTGGGCTAATGCTGCCAAGCTGCGTCATGTCAGCTTCGCTGTACACCTCAGCAACCAGGCCTAAACCTTTGTGGGATAGGATTTCGGTACCATTGCTGACCACGAGCCCTGTGCTTTCCTGACCGCGGTGCTGAAGGGCAAAGAGCCCGAAGTAGCCAAGTCTGGCTACATCAAGGCCCTTGCCATAAACGCCGAATACACCGCACTCTTCCTTGAGTTTATCTATTGAGACATGAGGCATGGGATGGCCTCCCTCCACGTTTTACTTAAATCCTCCACAGACTGTGCAATAGCAACGTGGCCGTCGACCTTGATTATAAGCTGTTTGTCATCCTCGTCTGTAACGCTGCCGATGGCAGCGAACTGCACCCCGAACTGCTGACACAGATGCGCCAGGTCTTCTTGACGCTCAGGACCAACTGTAACAACTACCCGGGACTGTGACTCACCAAAGAGTAAGGCGTCAGGGCGCATCCCCTGCGCCGACAGTTCGATTGTTGCACCCAAGCCCCCGCTGATTGCTGCTTCCGACAGTGCTACTGCCAAGCCACCCTCAGAGCAATCGTGAGCGCTATGCAGCAGGCGTTCACGTGCAGCAGCTACTAACAACTGCTGCAAACTCCGCTCAGCTGACAGGTCTAGCTGTGGGGGTAAGCCTCGTTCCAAACCGTGCACTACTTTGAGGTACTCGCTGCCACCAAGCTCTTCGCGAGTGATACCGAGCAGGCAGACCAAATCGCCTTGCTGCTTGAAACCCTGGGTGACGCGCTTTTCCACGTCTTCAATCAGACCTACCATACCAACCGTAGGAGTTGGATACACCGCCTGACCCTTGGTTTCGTTGTATAGACTGACGTTTCCTCCGGTAACAGGAGTGCCTAGTGCCTCACAGGCAGCTGCCATGCCGGCGATGGCAGTCTTCAGCTGATAGAAGATTTCCGGCTTCTCAGGGTTGCCAAAGTTCAGACAGTTGGTGATAGCCAAGGGTTCAGCGCCACTGCAAGCGACGTTACGCGCAGCTTCTGCTACGGCAATAGCTCCGCCGGTGTAAGGATCAAGGTAGACATAGCGGCTGTTGCAGTCCACACTCATGGCGATGCCTTTCTTCGTGCCTTTGATACGCAGGACCGCCGCATCTGAACCAGGCAGGGTGACTGTATCACCCCTCACCATATGATCATATTGACGATAAACCCAAGCCTTGCTGGCGATATTCTGAGAGGCCAGCAGGTTAAGCAACGCGCCGTTCATGTCTCCCGGCAGTTCAATCTTTGAAAGGTCAAGGGTTTGTACTTCCTGTTGCCACTTCGGCGCTGTAGCTTCCGGACTGTAGACAGGACCATCGCTGGCCAGGGCGCTGGCAGGCACTTTGGCGACTACTTCTCCGTCATCTAGCACAGTGACAAAGCCATCACCGGTTACCTGACCAACATCTGTAGCTGCCAGTCCCCACTTGGCACACCTCTCGACTACCAGCGGTACCTGCTCAGGCTCCACGACTAGCAGCATACGCTCTTGGGATTCCGAAAGCATTATCTCATAAGGGTTCATGTGCGGTTCACGCCTTGGCACCCTGGCAACATCTATCTCTACGCCGGTGCCTGCCCTGGCAGCCATCTCGCTGGAGGATGAGGTAAGCCCAGCTGCGCCTAGGTCTTGCATGCCGACAATCACCTTGTCGGTAATAAGGTCCAGACAAGCCTCAAGCAACAGCTTCTCCATGAATGGGTCACCTACTTGTACGGAAGGACGCTTCTTGGCTGACTGCTCACTCAGTTCCTCCGAGGCGAAAGTGGCACCGTGGATGCCATCGCGACCGGTCAGCGCGCCAATCAGGATCAGGCGGTTGCCAAGTCCAGCAGCTTTGCCTCTCGCGAGTTTGCTATGGTCAATCAGGCCTACGCACATGGCGTTGACCAAACAGTTGCCTGTATAACTCTGGTTGAAGTACACTTCGCCACCTACGGTAGGGATGCCCAAGCAGTTGCCGTAAGCAGCTATACCTGAGACTACTCCCGAGAACAGCCAACGCTGATGGGGGCTGTCCAGCTCGCCAAAGCGCAGGCTGTTCAGCAGGGCTACCGGGCGAGCACCCATGGCAAATACGTCACGCACAATGCCACCAACACCAGTGGCAGCACCCTGGAAAGGCTCAATCGCTGAAGGATGGTTATGACTCTCAATTTTGAACACAACAGCCTGCCCATCACCGATATCTACTACTCCGGCGTTCTCTCCCGGACCCTGCAAAACCCGGGGGCCGCTGGTCGGGAACTGACGCAGGGATTTACGGGAATGCTTGTAGCTGCAGTGCTCTGACCACATGACGGCAAACATACCGAGCTCGGTCAGGTTTGGGTCGCGGCCCATAATCTCAACGACCTTGGCATACTCCTGGGGCTTAAGTCCCATCGAACGGGCACTTTCCAAAGTCTGTGGCTCAAGATGGACACTACGCATGCTGATCACCCCACCATTTCAGGATAGACGCCCACACCAGCTTACCGTCACTACAACCCACGGCGTCCTCAGCTGCCCGCTCTGGATGAGGCATCATACCAAGGACATTACCCCGCTTATTCACGATACCTGCGATGTTCTCCAGCGAACCGTTAGGGTTGCTCTCGGGGGTAATCACTCCGTTTGCATCGCAGTAGCGGAAAACAACTTGGTTGTGTTTGTTCAGTTCTTGCAAGCCGGCTTGATCGATAAAGTAGTTACCCTCGGCATGAGCTATCGGGATGTGCAGCACCTGGCCTGTTGTGCCAAGGTTTGTAAAGGGTGTGTTGTTGTTCTCTAGCCTAAGATGGCGATATTCACAGCGGAATTGCAGGTGATTGTTCCTGAGCATGGCACCTGGCAATAAGCCAGACTCAAGCAGAATCTGAAAGCCGTTGCAAATCCCCATGACGAGCTTACCCTGTTCAGCAGCTTCGGCAACAGCCTCCATTGCCGGCGAGAAGCGGGCAATGGCGCCTGAGCGCAGGTAGTCGCCGTAGGAAAAGCCACCCGGCAGCACAATGCAGTCAAAGCGGGACAAGTCACGCTCCTGATGCCAGACATACTCAGTTGGTTGACCAAGCACTTCCTTGGCAGCGTGGTAACAATCCACGTCACAGTTCGAGCCGGGAAATACGACTACACCGAACCTCATACGAGGACCTCCACTGTAAAGGTGTAGTCCTCCATAACAGGATTGGCCAGCAACCTGTCACACATTGCACGCACCAACTCAATCGCTTCGCGCTCGGATGCTGCCTGTACGGTCACTTCCATGAACTTACCGACGCGGACGTCCTGAACGCTGCCAAAACCTTGACTCCTCAGCCCCGAACGTACTGCTTGGCCTTGAGGGTCAAGTACACCCTCCCGCAACGTGACAAAGATTTTAGCCTTCCACATTTATATCGCCTCCTGTTAGTCGCTTGTATACTTCCCTGTAAGCCTCAGCTACGCCACCCAAGTCCCGACGGAAACGGTCTTTGTCGAGCTTCTCCATGGTGGCAGCATCCCAAAAACGGCAAGTGTCGGGAGAAATCTCATCACCAAGCATAATGCTCCCGTTATGGCGGCCAAACTCGAGCTTGAAATCCACGAGCAGGATGTTGCGGGTTTGCATATGCTCTTTCAGAATTTCGTTCACCTTTAGGCTGATGCTGGCTATTTGGGCCATCTCCTCAGGTGTCGCAAGGCCTAGTGCCTGAATGTGATAGTCATTGATCAGCGGATCGCCGAGCGCGTCATCCTTATAGCAGTACTCCAACACAGGGGCCGCGAGGGGAGTCCCCTCGACTATCCCCAGGCGCTTGGCCATGGATCCTGCCGCGATGTTCCTGACAATCACCTCAACCTTGACTATCTCCAGCTGTTTTACCAACTGTTCACGAGAGCTGATTGCTCTAATAAAGTGGTTCTCTATCCCCCGTTCGCTGAGCATAGTGAAGAAGTGAGCGGAGATCAGGTTGTTAAGCATGCCCTTGTCCTCTATCTCGCCCTTCTTCTGAGCATTGAAAGCTGTCGCGGAGTCCTTGTAATAAACCCAATAAACGCCAGGTTCACTCGTGCGGTACACCTTCTTCGCTTTACCCTCGTAAAGCTGCTCCAACCTTTCCACTGGCACAACCTCCCTTGTTGCTTCTATAGACCCAAACGTTCAAACACTGTATCAACGTGCTTGAGGTGGTACGAGATATCAAAGGACTGCTCCAGCTCGGTCTTATCCAAGCGAGCAGCAACCGCTTTATCTTCCATGATCAGGCTTCTGAAGCTAATGCCTTCCCGCCAGGCCTGCATGGCCAGCGCTTGTACCAGGTCGTATGCTTCTTCCCGGGACAAGCCTGAGTCGATCAACTTGAGCAAGACATGCTGCGAATAAGTTAGATCATAGGACTTTTGCATGTTGGCTTGCATGTTCTCTGGATAGACATTCAGGTCGGCAATGATGCGGTTCAGGATATGCAGCATGTAGTAAAGGCAATGAAACGCGTCAGGCAAGATGATGCGCTCTGCTGAAGAGTGGGAGATATCCCGCTCATGCCAAAGAGCGACGTTCTCCATGGCGGTCATTGCATAGCCCCGTAATACCCTGGACAGACCACATACCCGTTCAGACATAATCGGGTTGCGTTTGTGTGGCATGGCAGAGCTACCCTTTTGACCGGCACGGAATGGTTCCTCCACCTCACGAGTTTCCGTCTTCTGCAACGCCCTAACCTCAGTTGCAAATTTCTCCAAGCTACAACCGATAACGGCCATCGTGGTTAACAGCACTGCATGCCGGTCGCGCTGCAGCGTTTGCGTAGAAGCTTTGGCGGCCTGAAGGCCCATGCGGTTGCAGACATACTCTTCTACGAATGGCTCGATGTTGGCATATGTGCCGACAGCGCCTGAAAGCTTGCCTACTGCGATAGTGCTGCGTACTTGCTGCAGCCTCTCCAGGTGGCGGTCGATCTCTGCCACCCACACAGCGAGTTTTAGGCCGAAGGTGGTCGGCTCAGCATGCACGCCATGAGTGCGCCCCATCATCACCGTGTGTTTGTGCTTGACAGCCTGTTTGGCAACAGACTCGCGGAGAGCCTTTAGTTTGCTTTCTACCAAGTCAATAGCTTCGACAATCAATGCAGAAAGAGCTGTATCTACCACGTCAGTTGAGGTTAAGCCATAGTGCACCCATTTGCGTTCCGGCCCGAGGTACTCACTCACGTTACGGGTGAACGCCACCACATCGTGGTTCGTTTGGGCCTCTAGCTCCTCGATCCGCTGCACATCAAAACCGGCTTTACTGCGTATCAGCGCAACATCCTCTTTTGGGATCACTCCCAGCTCAGACCATGCTTCGCAGGCCAAAATCTCCAGATCTAGCCATTTGGCGAACTTGTTCTCCAAGGCCCAGATACGCGACATCTCAGGTAGGCTATAGCGGTCAATCACAAGAATCACTCCTCGTAGGACTTACTTTTTATTAATCTGGCTAAAACAATGGAAACAAAAAGGGGCGTCTTAAGGCAGACGCCCCTGGAGCAGGCTTCCTGCCCTATTTCCAGATCAGGTGAACTATGAACAGGGCACTCATCAGATACATTGTCAAAGATACTTCCTTAGCGCGGCCGCTGAGCAACCTAAGAGCGGTGTAAGCCAGCACACCCCAGACGATACCATCAGCAATCGAGAAGGCAAACGGCATCATGACGATGGCCAGGAAGGCCGGAATTGCTTCCAGGTAATCAGCGAAGTTGATGTGTACTACTGGCTCCATCATGAAGATACCAACGATGATCAGGATGGGAGCAGTTGCTGCACCCGGGATCAGAAATGCCAGTGGCGCCATGAACAGAGCTGCCAGGAACAGGATACCAGTGGTTACCGCTGTAAGACCCGTACGTCCGCCTTCAGCAGCACCAGCAGCGCTCTCAACGTAAGTGGTTACTGTGCTGGTGCCGAGGGCTGCTCCAGCGACAGTACCGATTGCATCAGCCATCAAGGCCTTGTTGGCGCGTGGCAATCTACCGTCCTTGTCTAACAGCTTAGCTTTAGAAGCTACACCTACAAAGGTTCCGATGGAGTCAAACAAGTCAACAAAAGCGAAGGAAAAAACTAATGGGATAAACCCAAAGCCAGAAGTAGCGAACATACTTTTGAACCCGTCAACGAACTTGAAAGCAGTCGGCGCCAAAGACGGAGGAGCGGCAAAGAAGCTGGAGATACCAGTTGGCGGAGCAACGATGCCAACTGCCATACCTGCAACCGTGGTGCCAAGAATGCCCCAGAGCAATGCGCCTTTAACTTTTAGAACTACCAGTGTGCCTGCCAGTACCAGACCGAACAGGGCTAGCAAGACTTCCGGATTGGTCAGGTCACCCAGTACGAAGGCACCGGCGGCTTCGCTGTAAGCGATAATTCCTGCGTTCTTGAAACCGATGAAGGCAATGAACAAACCAATACCGGTGGTTACCGCCATCTTCAGGCTGTGAGGGATGCCATTGATAATGGCCTCGCGCACCTTGGTTAGGGTAAGAACGATGAAGAGAATACCGGAAGTGAAAACAACTGCCAAAGCACCTTCCCAACCTACCTTTGGAGCAACCGTGAAAGCAAAGAATGCGTTGAGACCCATACCAGATGCAAGCGCAAATGGATAGTTGGCGTAGAGGCCCATCAGAATACTGGCCAGGCCCGCCGAAAGCACAGTCGCAACCAGGATAGCACCTGGATCCATACCAGTAGCGGACAGGATGGACGGGTTGACTATGATGATGTAAGCCATAGTCATAAACGTGGTAATACCAGCAAGGATCTCTGTCTTGACGTCGGTGTTGTGTTCTCTTAGCTTGAACAGTTTCTCCAGCACCAGTCTTCCTCCTCGTTGTCTACATAAATTTAGTAGTATAATTCCCCGTGCAGTCAAAAAGAACAGTAATAAACGGAAACAGCCCAAGCAGG
>JAWLDB010000001.1:15743-46971 GCA_041686915.1 Bacillota bacterium | reverse complement strand
GTTGAAACCTCCCCGCCCGGGCTTTTATCCCTCCGGTGTGGCCGGATTACCGGCCTGCGCCGCTCGGTCCAGACTGCTTTCGCACGGAACCCTAGGCACACTTTCATTCCGTATGTGCGCTGCTGGATGTCTCTTGCAACGTTTGTCCTCAGTGACTACATCAACATCATAACATCGCAAAATATGTCGGTCAATAGAAAAATCGAACAATCTTTATTGGTTACTCTCGAACGTTCGGATTTAATGTAGCGTCCATTGTTCGGATAAATTGGGGACATACCTTAGAGGTATGTCCCCATTCCTTCTATTCCCACTCTATCGTTCCGGGCGGCTTCGAGGTTATATCGTAAACCACCCGGTTGACGCCTTGCACTTCGTTGACAATTCTGCGCGAAATCTGATCGAGCAACTCGTACGGAAGACGTGTCCAGTCAGCCGTCATGGCGTCCTGGCTGTCAACCGAGCGAATGGCTATCAGATGAGCATAGGTCCGTTCATCTCCCATAACGCCAACGCTGCGTACGTCCGGCAACACTGCGAAGGACTGCCAAATAGCGTTGTACAGGCCTGCTTGCTTGATTTCCTCGGTCACTATGGCATCAGCCTCGCGCAATATGGCCAGTTTTTCTTCGGTCACGTCGCCGAGCACGCGCACTGCCAGGCCAGGACCAGGGAAGGGTTGGCGATGCACGATATCCTCCGGCAGACCAAGCCGGCGGGCTATCTCCCTCACCTCATCCTTAAACAGTTCACGCAGTGGTTCCACGAGCTTGAAGGTCATATCTTCCGGCAGCCCGCCCACGTTATGATGCGTCTTGATCACAGCTGCTGTCGCCGTTCCACTCTCCACGATGTCGGGATAGAGAGTGCCTTGAACCAGATAATCAGCGTCACCTAAGTTCGCTGATTCAACTTCAAACACGCGGATGAACTCTTCACCAATAATCTTGCGCTTACGTTCTGGATCAGTCACTCCAGCGAGCCTGCTCAAAAACCGCTGTTGTGCTTGCACAGCCACAAGCTTCATTCCCAGCTCATCGCGGAAAGTGCGAACCACCTGTTCACCTTCACCCTTACGCAGCAACCCATGGTCAACAAAGATCGATGTAAGCTGATCTCCGACCGCCCTGTGCACCAGTACAGCCGCCACAGCTGAATCAATGCCGCCGCTGAGTCCACAGATGACCTTTCCGTCACCCACCTGCTCGCGGATATTGGCAATGCTATCTTCGATGAAGGACGCCATAGACCAATCTCCGGAGCAGCCTGCCGTACCGAAGATGAAGCTCTTCAGCATCTGCTGCCCATCGCGAGTGTGTACTACTTCCGGATGGAACTGCACTCCAAAGAGGCGCTTCTCCGCATGCTCCACCGCTGCCAGAGGGGTGTTTTCGGTATGGCCAACTACAGCAAAGCCAGCAGGCATTGCCTGTACCGAGTCGCCGTGGCTCATCCAAACTTCCGTCTCGCCGCACATACCGGCAAAGATACCTGAATTGCTTTTGATGGACAGCTTGGTGCGACCAAATTCCCTGCGTTCAGCCTTGACAACCTGACCACCAAGCGCCTTGGCCATCAGTTGCATACCGTAACAGATGCCAAGCAGTGGTATACCTAACTCAAAGACAGCGGGATCGATAGTGGGCGCACCTTCCTGGTTGACACTGGACGGCCCACCCGAGAAGATGATTGCTTTTGGCATCTCCTCCTGGTAACGCTGGATGGGAGTGGTATGAGGCCAGATTTCGCTGTAGACGTGCAGTTCTCGAACACGCCGGGCGATAAGCTGTGCATACTGACCACCGAAGTCAACGACTACAACCATCTCTTTTTTGGACGACACGAAGCAACCTCTCCTTAACTCTATTTATGGGTAGGTTTAGCAGCAAATAGATGAAAAATGTTTCATCGATTATAGCAATGCCCTTAAACGTTGTCAACGCAACGAGTATAACAAAGGGCCAGGCACAAAGGCCTGGCCCCTCTTATGCAGTTAATCAGCTTACATCATGTCCATGCCAGGTCCGGGCATGGCTGGAGCGGCATTCTTCGGCTCTGGCTTATCGGCCACCAGAGTCTCTGTTGTCAGCACCATGGCCGCAATACTGGCAGCGTTCTGCAGGGCAGAGCGGGTGACCTTGGCCGGATCAACGATACCAGCTTCGATCATGTTGACAAATTCGCCCTTCAGAGCGTCAAAGCCGATGCCAGCTGCCTGGTCTTTTGCCTTACCGACGATGACAGAACCTTCAAGTCCTGCATTGTTGGCAATCTGGCGGACGGGCTCTTCCAGAGCGCGGCGCACGATGGCCAAACCGGTAGCTTCGTCGCCGTTGACTTGCACTTCACTCAGAGCCGGGATAACTGAGAGCAGAGCAGTTCCACCACCAGGCACGATACCTTCTTCGACAGCGGCACGGGTTGCAGCCAGAGCGTCCTCTAAACGGAGCTTCTTCTCCTTCAACTCAACTTCAGTAGCAGCACCAACTTGGATAACGGCTACGCCGCCAGAAAGCTTGGCGAGGCGCTCCTGCAGTTTTTCCTTGTCGAAATCAGAAGTAGTCTCTTCAATCTGCACCTTAATCTGTTGGATACGCTGCTTGATTTCCTCAGCATTGCCGTTACCGTCAACGATGACAGTCTCTTCCTTGGCCACGCGGACTTGACGAGCGCGACCTAGCATGTCGAGGTCAGCACTCTTAAGCTCAAGGCCAAGCTCTTCGGAAATGACAGTACCACCAGTCAGAACAGCGATGTCCTGCAGCATAGCCTTGCGGCGATCGCCAAAGCCAGGAGCCTTGACAGCGACGCATGTAAAGGTACCGCGCAGCTTGTTGACAACCAGCGTAGCCAAAGCTTCGCCTTCGACATCCTCAGCAATCAAAACGAGTGGCTTGCCGCGTTGTACGAGCTTCTCGAGGACCGGCAGAATGTCGTGAATAGCAGAGATCTTGCGGTCAGTGATCAGGATATATGGGTCTTCCAGAACGGCTTCCATCTTCTCAGGGTCAGTGACCATATAAGGAGAGACATAGCCGCGGTCGAACTGCATACCCTCGACCACTTCCAGGTTTGTTCCCATGGTCTTGGACTCTTCTACGGTAATAACGCCGTCTTTGCCTACCTTCTCCATAGCGTCTGCAATCAGGCTGCCGATTTCTTCGTCACCAGCCGAAATGGATGCAACCTGAGCGATGGCGGACTTGCCTTCAACCGGCACTGCCATCTCCTTAATTTGCTCCACAGCCTTAGCAACAGCCTTTTCGATACCGCGCTTGATAATCATAGGGTTAGCGCCGGCGGTAACGTTCTTCAGACCTTCACGCACCATGGCTTGAGCGAGCAAGGTTGCGGTCGTGGTACCGTCACCGGCTACGTCCTGAGTCTTGGTTGCTACCTCTTTGACCAGCTGAGCGCCCATGTTTTCAAAGGCGTCTTCCAGTTCAATTTCGCGGGCGATGGTTACGCCATCATTAGTGATGAGCGGCGCACCGAACTTCTTCTCAAGCACTACGTTACGGCCCTTGGGCCCAAGTGTAACCTTTACGGCATCAGCTAGTGCGTCTACACCGCGTTGTAGCGCGCGGCGAGCTTCTTCATCAAAAACAATTTGTTTAGCCATTTATGTAGACCTCCTTACTTTACGATAGCGAGTACGTCGGACTCTTTCAGCACCAGGTATTCCTGACCGTCGATCTTAACCTCGGTGCCACCGTACTTGGAGTAGATGACCTTATCGCCTACCTTAACTTCCATAGGGACGCGGGTTCCGTTCTCAAGCATTTTGCCGGAACCGACTGCCAGCACTTCACCTTCCTGCGGCTTTTCTTTAGCTGTACCTGGCAATACGATGCCACTCTTGGTTGTCTCTTCCTGAGCCAACGCCTTTACTACAATCCGGTCTGCCAATGGGTGTAGGTTCATTAGATTAACCCTCCTTGAGAATATGTAGTGTAACTTGGTAAACCCGGGTCGTGTTATTAGCACTCACCCGAGTCGAGTGCTAATAATAATATACCCACCTCCCTGTGCCATATGCAAATTAAGACAATTGCTGAATTGGCCCAAAATCAGCCCGTTCCGCTCGATACCTCAAAATATCTCCCTCAATCTCCCGCTATCCGCGTCAGCTGCATAGTGACTGGCCCTTTGCAGTTTTGGTTGGCCACAACGAGCGATCTTTACTCGCATCACAAACCCGCATCCCCTTCTAAAGCCGTGCACCCGGCCAAGTGCGGCCTACGTGCACTCTGCGCGTGTTTTGCTAGCGCAAAGCCACGCGCCCTTCTAAAGCCGTGCACCCGGCCAAGTGCGGCCTACGTGCACTCTGCGCGTGTTTTGCTAGCGCAAAGCCACGCGCCCTTCTAAAGCCGTGCACCCGGCCAGGTATGGCCTACGTGCACTCTGCATGCGTTTCGCTTCGCGAAGCCGCATGCCCGCTTACAAACTTGCCCGCTAGTGAGGTAGATTATTCCTTTTACAGCTTTGCTAATAAGCTTCTTGCCCTTTCAAAGTCATCCCAAGTATTGATATTGAAGAAAGAGCGCAGGAATGGGTCATAAAGACGTATATTTTCTTCGGGCAGTATCAGGGGATTAAGCATGCGCACTGCCTTCTGCAGCCCAAACTGTCCAGAGTGTAATTCCTGGGCGAGCAGGTTCACTGCCTGCTTGCTATACGCTGCGCACAGGGGCTCAAGGTATCCACCTACTTCAGGAACAACAGCGAGATTCCCAGGGAGTTTGGCCAGGAACAGAGCCAATAACTCGGAACTGATGAAGGGCATGTCACAGCCCACAACCACATTGTGCTCATCGGGAGAATGCTTCAGGGCCTCTGCCAAACCAGCCAGAGGCCCTACACTATACTGCTCACTTTCAATGACGCCCAAACCTAGCCAGGCTACCTCCGCAGGCCGGGGGGTTACCAGATAGATTCTGTCCTGCGGATATACGCGGCTAAGCGAACTAATGACACGCTCCAGAATGGTAGAGCCCCCTAGCTGCAGCATGGCTTTCTGTTTGCCCATGCGGCGACTCATGCCTCCCACCAAAATCATGCCAGCCATATTTTTCCTACCCCCTTCGCCGTGCATCATGCCGCAAGCGCTGTCAGATATTACAGTAGCTTAGTCCCGTTTTGTGGCAAACACCGATGTATCTGTTGCCAACCAACTAAGCCTAGCATCCCATGCATCTTTCGGTACCTGATCTACAACTTGCCAATGGTAGGCGTAACCGATTGTCAGGCAATCAGGACGCAAGCTTGGCAGAAAGCGGTCGTAGTAACCTCCCCCGTATCCGATACGATATCCCATCAGGTCAAAGGCTACCCCTGGTACTATTACTGCATCCAAAGCCGTGGCTGATAACTCTCTATAGTGACCAATGGCAGGCTCAAGTATGCCGTAGGCGCCTGGGACGAGTGCAGCAGTCCCCTTCAACAACGCTGGTGTAAGCTTTCGGTTGGCCTGGTCCGTCAGCGGGACAGCTACCCCTATCCCTTGGCGCTCCAGCTCATGCGCCAAGGGGAGCGTATCCAACTCACCCCGGAAGGGCATATACAGCATCACAGTTCTACAGCCGGCAACCAGTTGGAGAACCTGCTGCATGGCAGCCTGCCCTGCCTGGCCTCTTTCCTCGGCCGTTAGTTGCTTGCGCTTTGCTAGCATGCTTTTGCGCAGTTCAGTCTTATCTAGCATTTGGTGCCTCCTGTCTGACATTTAGAGCAGTTCTACACGGTATCCGGCGGCCGCCTGCACGCGATGATAATGCACTCCGGTTATATCACGTCCAGATTGGTCAAACGCCACCTTTGGCAGTAGTAACAGGTCAGGCCGGTTATTATTTGCTGGCATGCTGGCTATCAAGTCTGTCGTGGTTAACAGACCGGCGCATCCAATGGATCCCCCAAAGGTACTGTTGTTGACGGTGATCACCTCGACCCCTGGAAACTGCGCTCGTGATAGGCAGGCCCTGATTAGGTCCCCGCCCAACGCAGATACCAACACCCAGACAGATCGCCACTTGGCGCAGCGGCGATGCAGTCGACGAATCAACGCAGGCGATAAATCGCCAGAAACAACTATTCCTGAACGCGAACCAGCTGCTTTAGGTAGGTTAGTGTGCATCAGTTGTCCACCACGTTCAAAGGTCACCGCAGGGTCGACCGCTTCGTACAACCGTTCAAAAGCATCAACACGTGAAACGACGGCACTACCGTTGACCCGCAAGATAACATCATGTCTGCTGAGCCTGCCATCAGCTGGAGATCCCGCAATCACGCCTGCAATTTCTGCACGCAGGTCCTGCAGCCTGCGAGGTTCGACCAGCAAGGGGGTAGGATGGCTGTCGGCCCACTCGTCCAGCGCCCACAATAGCTCATCACGCGTTGCATCTGGTAGCCGAAGTCGTTCCGGTGTTAGACGAGTGAAGCCAGGCAAGAATACTCTAATGGTTTCCGCACCGTGTTTGGCGGCCGCTTGCAATGTATCAAGCACATCCTGCACTCCCACTAACTGCGGCATTGCCACCAGGCTGCCCTGCCAGGGTATTTTCGTAGTTGCAAGGCGCTTCAACAAATCTTCAGCCGTTCCGGCATGTATGCCCATCAACTGTGCTCTACCTTGCCGTGTGCTGCTGTTTAGAGAGATAGTCAACTCAATCGGTTGGATACTCTCCAGGAAAGCTAGCAGCTGATCGGACAACAAAATGCCGTTGGTAGTAAGCTTGATTGGCAGTTCAGTAGCCACTGCTCTGATCTGTTGCATGATCTGAGCAAAGGCTGGATGAGTGAGCGGCTCCCCTTCCATGATGGTACTGGCCGCCTCACCGATGGTTAGACTGGTAAGGTCAGAAATTGTGGGTAGCAGCTGATGCAGGTCAGCCTGCGACAGGGGCTGCACTGCCCTTGTGTTTACCTCAGGGGGATTGAAACGGTGGCTACAAAATGCGCAAGCCGTGTTGCAGGCTGAGGTCAACGGCAGAATGCCACTTCTTACTGACGTTAACATTTGCTCACTTACTGCCATAACCTTGCCTCCTACTCCAGCCAGTTAACGTAACATGAAGCATCTTATGGTTCTTAACAATTTGTTCACAATCGGAAGTGGCGCAAAACAGGTTATCCCCGGATTTATCCACATTATCCACAGGTTGAACATAATACCTTTGCACAATTATGTCGCATCAACCCACAAGCAAACTGGATAAATCCACAGGTTATCCACAAGTTATGCACAGCCACTGGCGTTTCCTGGGGAAATGCCGTTACCAACTGGTTAGCGGCAGGCTGGGAATGGCGTTAAGATCCAACGGCGCAACCTTTCCAGCCAAAAAACGGTAATGCCCCGCACAGGCAATCATGGCAGCGTTATCAGTGCATAGTTCAATTGGCGGGAAGTTCACAACCAGGTCGTGCTGCTTGGCGTCTTCAGCGAACCGCTGCCGCAGCTCACTATTAGCCGACACCCCTCCAGCCACATAAATTGATCGGACTCCCCTTAACTTGGCGGCAGCAAATGCTTTATCCACCAGTACATCCACCACTGCTGTCTGAAAACTGGCCGCTAGATTGGGAATATGCAACTGTTCAGCGCGCATGTTATGCTGGTTTACCGTATTTAGTACTGCAGATTTAAGCCCGCTGAAGCTAAAATCAAACGAGCCCTCTTCCAGATGAGCTCGTGGGAAGGCGTAGGCATCTAACTGCCCTAACTTGGCTTGGCGGTCAATTTCCGGTCCACCTGGATACGGTAGGCCGAGTACACGGGCCACTTTGTCAAACGCCTCGCCCGCAGCATCATCCCTGGTTCTGCCCATAATCTCATACTGGCCATGCTCCCTCATATAGATGAGATCAGTATGCCCTCCTGACACCACCAAACAGAGAATGGGAAATGCTGCTTCATGCGCCAGGAAATTGGCATAGATGTGACCCTCCAGATGATGCACACCGACCAGCGGGAGCCCCAGGCTGTAGGACAGCCCTTTAGCATAAGACAGTCCCACCAACAACGCCCCGACTAAGCCGGGGCCTTGAGTGACAGCTACTGCACCGAGGTCAGTCCAGTTCACCTCGGCCTGCTGCAGCGCTTCCTCTACTACCGGGATAATGGCCTCAACATGCTGGCGTGAGGCTATTTCAGGAACAACGCCCCCAAACCGCCTGTGAACTGGAATCTGGGAAGCGATTATATTGGAGCGGATGATGCGCCCGTTTTCGATGACAGCTGCTGAAGTTTCATCGCAGCTTGTCTCAATTCCCAAAGTAAGAATCCTCGCCATAGCCCTACCTCGCTTTCTCTGGCTCAGCCCAGGGTTCAATATCAGAGAGGTCATCCTTCCACATGATCAGGCCGTCTTCATTTGTGTCTGTGTAGTAGCCTCTTCGTATACCCTGGAACGTGAAACCCTCGCTGATATAGAGCTGCTGTGCTGACTTGTTGCCATTGCGCACTTCCAAGGTGGCGCGAGTTGCTCCTTTGGAGCGCGCCCGAGAGAGTAATGCACGCAATAATGCCCTCCCGTAGCCCCTGCCTCGATAGTCAGGGTCAACAGCTACATTTGTGATGTGGGCCTCGTCCAACACAACCCAAGTTCCGGCATACGCCATAATTCGGCCTTCCAGTCGAGCGACCACATACAAGGCATATTGATTGCGAGTTAGCTCGGTCTGAAAAGCGAAGCGTGACCAGGGTGTAGGAAAGCTCTTTCGCTCGATTGCTAAAACACCATCAAGGTCATCCAATGTCATTGAATCTATCACTATGCTATCTTCCACGGTATAGGCACCCCCAAAACGCCGTGCTGCTTGCAAGCACACGACTCTGTAAGATCTTATGCTTTACTCTCAGCTGCCGAGGCACGTAGATAAATCGGTCGCAGCTCAGCCGCAGATACCCCACTCTGCTCTCTTGCCATGGCCAGGAGCGCCAAGCTGCTGGCTCGGGGCCAATCGTGAAGTTCTCCTGCGAAACGCGCCTGATGCACTGCCTGCTCGATTTCTGACCGGAACACGGAGGCTCCTTCGCCGGTGAAGATAACTGGGCCAGCAGGAACATGGTGTACCAGGAGCTCCTGTAGTGCGATGGCGCTCGGAGGCAATAAAACGTTCAACCGATCTGGCAAGCGCTCATACACAGCGGCATAAACTTGGGACCGACGCGCATCCAGCAAGGGAATGACGTAGCCTGATGACTGTTGCCAGGCAAGCGCCTCCAGGGTTGAAACAGGGACCAGCGGAATGTTCCTCGCATGCGCAAGACCCTTGGCCGTCGCCAGGCCAATGCGCAGACCCGTAAATGACCCAGGACCGCCGGAGACAAAGATGCTCTGCAGGCTGGTTGCAGCAATGCCGGAAAGCTGCAGAGCCTGATCAATCATCGGCATTAGACGTTCGGAGTGGGTCAGCTGGGTCAGTGAGCTTACCTCAGCTAATACCTGTCTGCCTTCACCTACCGCAACGCTGGCTACCAGCGTTGCGCTCTCAACTGCCAACCAATGCACTTGCCCATGCCTCCTTTATCTGTTCGCTGCGCGGCCCGGTTGACTGAACACTGATACGTCTTGTGTTTGGACCAGTCTGTTCCAACGTCAACCACAGGTAATCGTCAGGCAATGCCCCTGTAAAGCGCTCTCCCCACTCAATGACCAATACCCCACGTCCATCCAGATAGTCTTCCCAACCGGCCGCCCACAGCTCCTCTTCTGATTCCAGACGATAGAAGTCTGCGTGGTAAACCGGGAACCGGGGCGTTTGATGGACGTTGACCAAAGTAAATGTAGGGCTATGAGCCTCACCTGATAATCCAAGCTCATTCAGCAGAACTGTTGAGAACAGTGTCTTCCCTGCCCCCAAGTTGCCTGAAAGCACTAACGCATCTCCTGCCTTGAGTTCTATGCCCAGTTTTTGAGCCAGCTCAACCGTCTGCTCTGGCCCGCTACTATATAGGAATTCCATCGTCAAATATCACCCTATCGATAACAGATTACAATTGATGACTGTCTTATGCGAAGTGATCATAACCTGCTTTGCTCAAGGTTGCAGTTCTTCCGCCTTTTACTAACATGATACCTTCCGCCTCAGGCTTGATTTCACCAATTACGCTAACCTTCACCCCTAGTTCCGCCGCAGTCCTCGTGGCCACAGATAGCTGGTCACCAGGTAACGTAGCCAGAAGCTGATAATCCTCTCCACCGTTCAGACAAAGTTCCCATATATCTTTATCTAGCAGTGTGGCCGCTTCGCTTGCACATGGGCTGATGGGAATCTGATCGGCGTACAGTACTGCCCCCGCTTTGCTAGCTGTGCAGATCTCATTAACCTCGCTAGCCAAGCCGTCACTGATGTCATTAAGCGCCGTCAACAGTCCCTGCCCGCACCAGGCTCTGGCTACAGCCACCTGAGGTTCTGGCCAATAATGGGACCGGATCGATTGCTCACGCAGGTTTGCAGCACTAGCTCTGTCCGGGTCAGGGGAAGCTAGTTCCCAGGCCAGGCCAGCTGCTGACGATCCCAAATCGCCTGTGACTATGATCAGGTCTCCGGAGCGAGCGCCACTGCGCAACCGGTAGTTATCGGGCACGACTTCTCCTAGAACCGTCAGGTCGAGCACGAGTTGACTCGCACTCACAGTGTCCCCGCCCACCAGGCTCACGCCAAATCTGTCCGCCAAACAATGCAGACCATCGTAGACGTTCTGAATGAACTCCACTTCCGTGTCCTGCGGCAGTGCAAGCGACACCAATGCGAACTTGGGGGTAGCGCCCATCGCCGCCATGTCACTCAGGCTGATGGCGAGCAGCTTATGCCCGAGCGCCCGTGCCGGTATGCGGTCTTTCAGAAAATGCACGCCCTCAACCAACATATCCGAACTGGCGACAAGCAGACTGCCAGGAGTGACCCTGAGTACGGCCGCATCATCTCCAATACCCACCACCACATCGTCTCTGGATGCAGCTGCCTGGGTAAGTCGCTCAATTAAACCAAACTCGCCTAACTCCTTGATACGCAAACAGGATACCACCTTTTTCGGTTAGCTCCACTCCATTATATTGCCCATCTAAGGTAGCCACAAGCTACTAGGGCGTCAAGTCTCAAACTGCATAGCACCAGGTCTATTTACAACAGAACCAGTTAGACTGAGACTTGACTGCCGCATAGTAGAGTTTTGGTTGACAAAATACTACCTATTGACGGACTGTTTCTCCGAAACTTATAATAGGCTGTAGTATAAACCTTCAGGGCAGGGTGAGATTCCCTACCGGTGGTAATGCTTTGATAGCTAGCCCACGAGCCTAACAGGCAGAGCTGGTGTGATTCCAGCGCCGACGGTACAGTCCGGATGAAAGAAGGTGCTGCACGCTTTTTTCGCGTCGGCTTTTTCGCCCTGGATGTCATCCAGGGCTTTTTGTCGTTCTATTGAGCTGTCAGAAAGCCCTGCTATCAGGATATCCTAAAAAGGGAGGACAAAAAATGAAAACCAACAACTTGCGGAACCTGGTGATGATCTCCTTACTCGCAGCCACATCGTTCGTCTTGATGTACGTGGTGCAAGTCCCCTTGCTGCCAGCTGCGCCATTTCTTAAGTGGGATCCAAGTGACCTGCCCAATGTACTGGGCGGCTTCATGCTGGGCCCCACGGGGGCCATACTGATCGCCCTGCTCAAGTCAGTGCTTTTTCTGATTTTCAAAGGCTCAGAAGGTCCCATTGGTGCAACCATGGCTTTCGCCTCCAGTGCCGCTCTGGCAGCAACTGCCGCTCTCATCTATAAGCGGATCCCCAACAAACGGGGGATACTGCTGGGATTGGCGCTGGGCACAGTGATGCTGGCAGTCTCCATGTCGCTCGTCAACTACTATTGGGCGCTTGGCGCGTGGGGTATTCCCAAGGACCAGCACCTGCTCTGGGTGAAGTCGACCATCATCCCTTTCAACCTGCTGCGTGGGCTGGTTAGCTCACTGCTCTTCTATCCTGTCTTCGTAGCCGTACAACGCCCACTGCGTCGCTGGTTTAACCAATAACTCACGATGTTCAAGAGCGGATGCCAATGCATCCGCTCTTTTTTGAGACGAAGGGACAGTTCACAGTCCCTTCGTCTCAGCCAGTTGCTTATCTTCCCGATGACGGGTGCTTCTGCTGAGCTCGAGCGCTCAGCAACAAAGGCACCATTTCGGCTAGAAGAATGCCAGCCAAAATGAGCACGGAGCCCCAAATACCGCGCACTCCCAAACGTTCGCCAACCAAGATGTAAGCGAACAAGGCGGCAAACACAGGTTCCGCTGAGAAAATCAGAGCGGTATGACTGGATGAGGTATAGCGCTGCGCCTTGCTCTGCAGCAGAAATGCAAAGGAAGTAGCAGGAATTGCCGTAAGCAATAGGCCATTCAGGGTTGCAGCCGGCATGGCTGGCGGACGCTGCTCAAACAAGGCAAAGACCGCACAGAGCGCCGCCACTACCGCTAGTTGCACACCGGTCAAGGCAGTGGTTGGGACAAAAGAAGCGTGTCGTCCAACCGTGATAATCTGCAAGGCAAAGCAAAACGCACAGAGCAACACGAGTGTATCACCAGAACTAAGGCTAAAGCCAGGCCCGAGTGATAGGGCTGCTAAGCCAAGGGTTGCTATTGCTGCGCCCGCCAGGACAGGCAGAGGGGGCAAACGACGCGCGGCTACCCCAAGAAACATGGGAACCATGACCACACTAAGACCCGTGATAAACCCCGCCTTAGCAGGTGATGTAGACATAAGGCCCAAGGTCTGCAAAATGTAGCCGCCTGCCAGGAAGATGCCTGCCAGCCCACCCGCACGCCATACATCCTTTCTCAGCCAATCCCGACGGCCACTGAAGATCAGTAAAGACAAAGCAGCAACAGCAAAACGCAGGCTCAAAAAGGAAAAAGGCGGGAAGCCTGTAACCGCCTCTTTCACAATCACGAAAGTGGAGCCCCAAATCGCGGTAACCAAGAGTAGAGTTAGATCTGCTATCCAAGGCTTGGTAGAGTCTTGCAATGATGTCACCTCATTTAACTGCAGAGCAGAGTGCTAGCAAGTTAGACCTCATTTAGGCGCGCGTTCTTGTCACGAAACTGACTGGGCGTCATGCCTACCACTTTCTTAAACACCCGAGAGAAGTAATTGACGTCGTTGTAACCTACCTGCTCAGCAATAGTGCCAACAGCTAGCAGTGTATCACGCAATAAGCGCTTAGCCTCGTTGATTCGTAAGCTGGTCAGATATTCGATGAAGGTCATGCCCATCTCTTCTTTGAAAATATGGCTGAAATAGAAAGGACTTAGGTAAACCACCCGAGCCAGATCCTCGAGCGACAGCGCCTGATTGAAATGTTCCTGCATATACTGGGTGGCTCGCATGATCAAGCGTTGATGCCGCATGTTCCGTACATTGAGCACCAACTCCAGCAATCTATCTCCTGCCTGCAGGATTGCACCGTGCATTTCGCTGAGCGTACCAACAGATTGCAGGCTTTCAAGATATTGCAGGTTGCATTCAGAAAGCTGATCGGGGTCTGCTCCGCCTTCGGCAGCAGATCTCGCCAAGATGACGAACAACTCCAGCACACGCCAACGCACCGTTTCCGGATGCTCCCACCCCTGCAGGCAGAGAGCATTGACCAGTGCCTTTAGAGCATCCCTGGCAGACTGTTCATCCCCAAGCCGAAGACTCTCGGAGACCTTACTCTCCAGATCATATGGGTATTCTGCCGATCTCACCTGACTGATATCAATATCATCAATATGAATTGTATGGTTACAGCCCAGAACGAACTTGAAACGCAGTGCCTTCTGTGCATCCTGATGGGACTGATGCAGCCCACGAGGTTCACCATAGCTGCGCCCAAGTCCTATAGAGACTGACTGCCCTGTCTCCTGGTTGATCCGGATCCTAATTCGTTCAGCCACACTGATGACCCATACCAATCGTTCGCGATCGGTCATGGATGAATCTGGTGAGTTCAACAGGATGGCTAGCCTCTCTCCTCCCAGGCGAGAGATTAGCGCCGGGAAGCTGCGTGTTTCCTGCTTAATAATCAGGCGGATCTGCTCTTTCAGCAACTGGCGCTCAGTCTCGGACTGCCCCTTACCAAACTGCCCGGGTTCGTCCAGCTCGAGTAGCATGACCAACTCCGGGTGCATCTCAAGCCCTAGAAAATCACGTCTTTGGTCGATAGCGGCCTCGTCAACCCAAGTACCGTTCAATAAATCGCTGATGTACTCCAACTGAATGTACGGGCGAGCCTCAGCTAAACGCTTTTTCAGGCTCTCCAACATGCGCGCCTTTTCTTGGCGATCAATGACCTGACACATCAGCTTCTTGAGTACTCTCTGTAAGTCAGCTTCGCTGGCTGGCTTGAGCAGATAGTCCCTCACGCCGACTTTAATTGCTTCTTGCGCGAAGTTGAATTCATCATAGGCTGTCAGAATGACTATCTGCACCTCAGGGTATTGCTCTGTTATCAGCTTAGCCGCCTCCAGGCCACCCATAACTGGCATGCGCAGGTCCAAGAAGACTATATCCGGTCTGAAGCTCTGCATTAACTCCAAAGCTTGTTTGCCATGAACCGCCTCTTGCACTTCTTCTATGCTCAATGGCAAGTCTGCCAACCTGGTTACCGAGTACTTCAAGGCTGACCGTTGGATCGCTTCATCATCACAGAGTAGGATGCGCACCTTCATTTTCCAGACCCCCAAAAGCTCTACCTATTTTACCAGCGGTATGGTCACAATCACTTTCGTTCCTGCACCCGCAGTACTCTCCAACCTCAGGCCATAACTGCTGCCAAAGAAGTGCTGCAGACGCTTGTGAACGTTGCTAAACCCGAGTCCTGTAGTGTGACTGCGCCCAGACATATTGGCACGCAGCTCTTGTATATCCGCCAGTCGTTCAGGTTCGATGCCAACCCCATCATCCACAATCTGAATTATTACCCGCTCGCCTTCCACCCAGCCAAGCAACTGCAGGCACCCGTCTTCCTGTGATTCCAAACCATGAATTATCGCATTCTCCACCAAAGGCTGCAGAGTTAGCACGGGTATATGAGCTTGGGCAGTCTCTTCGGCCAGTTCGACGCTCACTTTGATCCGATCCCCGAACCGGGCCTTTTGAATAGACAAATAGTCGCCCACGTGCTCCATTTCCTCCTGTAGAGTGACCGTTTGACCGATCTTCCGCAGAGAATAGCGCAGCAGGCGGGAGAGTGCCTGCACCAGGCGGTTCGTCTGCTCTGCCCCTTCGAAAACTGCTAGACCTGCTATCGTAGTTAAGGTATTAAACAGGAAATGCGGGTTAACTTGGGACTGCAGCGCCTTCAGTTCCATGAACTTGAGGGCTTCTTCCAGCTCCGCGTGCACCTTAATCTCTTCGATCAATCTCACGTGGGCCTGGTTCAGCTGTCGGTGCAGCTGTATGCCCTGAATGCGCTCACTTAGGCAGAGTCGCACCCAGTTCCAGACTGCCGGCAAACCTTTCTCGCCAGCGATGTAGGCAGCCACAGTGTCATCAATCATCAGGGGGTTGACCCATGCAAAGCTCTCCGCCTCCACGCGTTCCTCCGGTGGCCAAAGAACCGGTCCCTCAACGTGTCGCAACAGGAACAGTTGTTGTCCCAGCGCATCAGCAATCGTTTGGATGTAGTCACCAAACCCTTCTGAGAGGATAGCTTGCCAATCCATCTCCATAATCTCACCCCTAATCTATGGCTTCCAGATTAGCAACCGGAACAACAATCTCACGCCCGTCTGTCGTACGCACACGCACACATAGCACTTCCGACTCAGTTGGCAGCTTATGCAGGAAGGGGGTGTCATCCAGCACTATGGCTGTTTGTCCGAACCTGGGAACGCGAATCAACCTGACTCGCTTGCCAACGTACAGGTCGTTGCGTGGCTGGATGGACTGAACATCCGGGTTTCCCCCGTGGTGTGGAATGATCAGCTCCGGACGCACCACTCCTGCCCGTATCTGAGTTGCGCCATTGGCAATGGCAGTCATTCCGTCCAGGTTGGACAGCAGGGCATAGGTATACGGTTGCATTGGCAGCACACCAAAACCCTCGCTAAGCATGATGGTTAGGGTTTTCTCTAGGCCGGTTACAGCAATACCTAGCGAGTACCCGAGGTATCTGTCCAAATCTGACTTGTGCATGCTGCCTGCGATCACGCCCTTTACACCGAGCCGATTAGCGCGCTCCAGTGCTTCCAGGCCAATCTGGCTGCCGCCGGCAATTATACACCCCTCGTGCTCAGGTTTTATCAAGTCAGGGGTTATCGGCTGCTCCTCCGAATTGGTTATGATACGCAAAGGACCGCGCTGATAGCCTCCAATGCCAAAGATACCTTGCACCAAGGCCCCGCGGGCGGCGATAATCACTCCCTCACCGGGCACTATGCGCTCCACAATGCCAGGAATGATAGCGCGCACGGCCAAGGGATGAGCGCGGATGCTAACTCGACCGGTGTAGGGTGAAATATGCTCGATGACACCGTCTTCCGGTGAAACGTAATCATGAATAGTGTACATACTCCTGTGGCAGGCAATAACTTCTCCACGTTGCACGGTATCGCCTACAGACTTAAGCATGGCGTCAGGCACATCGAAGGGAGAAATGCTTAGTTCTGCTGACATTCTTACGGAAAAAACGTATCCTTGCGGGTTGAGATAGCCCACGATATCATCCGGCTGCAGCTCGTCACCCTCCTGAACAAGCACTTGTCCGGTAGCCGGGACACGCCTTAGTTTGTGTATCAGCGTGGATGAACTGATTATCAGGCCTGGTCGGAAGAAATCAGCCATCTTATACACCTCCCCTACGGGAGAAGTCTTCAATTACTGCGTCAGAGTAGGCCCCTATGCTCTTATAGGCTTCCAAGAGATGCTGATACCTTTCAATCGGCCTGTTGGGTTGTTGTAGGGGCCGGCCCCTACCGTCTAGAATAACCCCCAACAGGCTTCCCTGCACTTCGCGCTGCAGCGGGCGGTTTGCTCCTGGTCCCAGATTATAGCCTGAAGAGGGCGTGGCTGTCAGGTTGTAAGTCCCGCACTCGGGCAGCTTAACCACGGTCAGTTCCCCCGAACGAATGTAGCAAGTGCGGTGAAACGCATCCCCGGTGATATCCACTCGAGCTAAGGGGGTAAACTTGGCTACTGCAGGACCTGCTGGCACAACAGCAGTGCCTAGATGGATGATGCTTCCAGAATTACTCAGGATATTCCACGCAACGGCCGGTTCCCCTCCGGCAATTGCTCCAATATGAGGCAACAAGAATTGACTGTCTACGTAAAGATCCGTTACCCCTTGTGGCTCAAAACCGTCCAACAGCATCAAGGCAGCCTGTTCACGGCGGGGGGCCATGGACAGAGCGCTACCGCTACCAATGATGATGTCTATGCCGAGCATGTTAAGTTTGGTCTGCCCGCTTGGAGTCTGGTCAAAAATATCCCCTATGTATCGCCGCTTGGCTACTCCTTTCAGCTCTGTGACCAACTCGTGATGGTTGCGCAGGGACAAGCGCAGGGCAAGCCGGACCATCACCTGCTCGATCAGCAAGTCACTTGGGGTTTCTGGTATAGACGTAGGGCGGGTCATCTTGTTGGACAGGAGGTCCTGCAGTTCATCCTCGTCCACGGGGAACGGTATCAGGTTTAAAGCTGCAGTCAGGCCAGCTTGGGCCAAGACATTGTTGATACTATAACTCATCCCCAGGTTGGCGCTAACGGTGCGTTGGAAGTCCCCATCAATTACGGTGAAAACGTCTGTTGTTGCCCCTCCGATATCGCAGGCGAGGATGTTCGCGTCACGTTCACGCGCAAGCTGCTGCAGGGCAGTTCCTACAGCAGTGGGTGTCGGAACAATCGGTTTGCTTACCCACTCCGTCAGCCGACGGTACTGGGGCGCATGCAGCATCACATGGTTCATAAATGTGTTCTGAATTTCGGCTCTGGCTGGCGCATTGTTCTCGGCCTCCATCATCGGGCGCAGGTTGTCGACAATCCGTAAGTCGACTTTTGGTCCGAGGATATCCGTGATGAATTTGCGTGCATCCTTGTTGCCAGCAAAGATTACCGGCAGGCGCGTGTTTGGAGCAAAACGCGGCTTGATACCAGCCGTAAAAAACAGCTCACCCAGTTGCACAACATGCGCAATATTTCCTCCATCAACGCCACCCGAAATGAGCACCATATCAGGCCTTAGTTCATAAATGCGCTCCAGACGCTCGTGCGGCATGCGCCCGTCATCTATTGCGATTACATCGACTACAACCGCGCCCGCACCTAGTGCAGCTCGCTCAGCACTTTCTGCTGTCAGGTTCTTCATGACACCAGCAACGATCATCTGCAGGCCGCCTCCGGCACTACTCGTAGCATAGAAACCATCTACGCCTACATCATTCACCCTCACTGTATAGACCCCTTCGGGAGACAATAACTTAACCCCCAACTGGCGCTCCAAGTCAGCCAGCGCGGAACGCACCCCGATAGTCACATCTTCTACAGGCGCTTCAACGGTGGTAGGCACCTCCGAGCGGGCAACCGGAAGAAAGGCGCCATCTGCCTGCTCAGCAAATAGCGTGGCCTTGGTAGTCGTACTGCCGCAGTCCACGGCTAGAAATCGTCGCATGCTGCACACCTCCGATATACATGTCCCGCACGGATAAAGTTAAACGCTTACTTGTATCTATATGTATTTAGCAAGAGCTAATCGTTTCCCTGCTTGTAGGGGCAAAAGCAAGACCGCCATCATTGATGGCGGTCGCTTCTCTTCTGATTGTCGCTTTCCTTGGCCAGCTCCTCTATCCGGCAGATGAATTTCTCCAGGAGCCTGCGGTCGGACATTACATTGGCGAAGTCGGTAAAAGTATCATCGGATGCAAAAAAGGTGCCTAAGAACGGGGTCGCCATGTGCACCGCGGACCCGGCGACAAAGGAGACAGGTTTGCTCAACTCTAGAAAGAAAACAGCTGGCACCTCTGCCCCATAACGCTGAACGAATCTCGCCATCTTTTCGATTAGCTCATCAGCTAGCTCCGGTGTTGTCTCGTGTACGGGCTGCCACTGCACCAAGGCGGGACACCTCCTGGCTTATTATGCCAGTAGCTTTCCCTGTGCCCTGAAAGGTTATCCGGTTGACCGCTAGAGTACTTCTACGTTTTGGCGAGGCACGAAAACCTGGCGCCCATCGTTCAACTGCACTTTCACGACTGGAGCCAAGCACTCGGTTTCAATCAGCACGGCTTCTCGAGGCACCTCAATTACCTGGCCAATCTCGCCGAAGTATGGCTTGTTGATACAACGCACTACCTGCCCGATGACCAACTCTTCATCGAGGATCGGTTCATTCTCGAGCTCCTGATCCCAGTCCGGGAGAGGAATGATTACCTCCGGACGGATCGCACCGGCGCGAATTTGAGTCGCGCCGTTGATCGATACGTGGAACCCTTCAACTGCCATGAAAGTCTCGAAGACTGCCCGACGCATGTTCAGGTGCCCAAAACCCTCGGTAAGAATAACAGTCATATCAATATCTTCGTGACCGGTTACGCCTACACCTAGCTTGCATCCTAGGGATTTGGTCAGACTCAGATAGCTGGCTGCACCGGTGATAACTCCCTTGACACCCACCTGCAGCGCCTTCGACAGTGCCTCGTTGGTAACAAAGGCACCACCTACGACAATTTTACCTTCCATGTCTTCGGAGATATGGTGTTCTTCGAGAACTGTGTCGTGAGAAGGAACGGCAACCTTCAGGACACCATGGGTTTCCCCGCCCACACCAAAGATCCCATTGACGATGGCAGCCGGAGTCTCGACTACACAGCCACGTTCTGGCAGTACCTCGACAATGCTACCGGTGATATAGCCTTTGATCATAGCCTCTTCAAGTGGACGTGCAACGGTAACAGAGCCGGTCTGGTCGTTAATCTCGGCGATTATTCCAGAAATTGGTGTGCGGGCAGTGTTTGTACTGTAAGTATGCCCCTGACCCTTTTTGGCGATGATCTGGCCCTTCTTGACCTCGTCTCCTACCTTTTTCAGCATATACTGAGGCAACTCTTTAGGCTTACAACGCAGCTCAAGACACGCATTAAAGCTGATTGGCGGCTCTTCACGCCCTAATTCCTCGCGAATAACCACACGGCCAGACTTGCACGAGATTTCCTCCACAACACCACTAATAGGGGCTTCGTATTCCGTACGACCGTAAATGCCTGTCTCGTCTGCGCGAGCGATAATCTGTTTCTGCTGCACGACGTCGCCCGCCTTGACCATCATAAACTCCTCTAGCTTATGCGGTTCTACGCCAATCTGTCTGGCGACCGGCACTACCCAGGGAATGCCAGGATTTAGATTGACCTTGGCTACGACAGTTTCGGGCGTAACCTTGTCGCCTACCTGCACCAGTACTTCACCTGGCATCGGAAGCTTGCGCAGTTTGCGAATCTTCTTTACGTGGACGTGTTCATTTCCGACCAAAGAAGCGTGCAAGGAATCCGCCATCTTTTTTACCTCCTTTACCGACTCCGCCGTCGTCCTTGATGGGGAACAGCTTCTGATAGTGGCGGACTTTGTCCATATCGTAGACTTGCAGTGCTTCAATCCATTCTGTAATCTTAGCGACTCGTTCACTTTCGTTTTCAGGGATAACAAACGGCTGACGGCCACGAGTATCGCAAATGATACCGTTCAAACCACCGTCCAGCTCGCTTTCTACCTTCTTGCCGCGACCGGCACCGACGTCGAAGCTACGTTCTGGAGTGATCTCGGCGTGCACCTTCATGCCCGCAGGAACGTCAAGTGCCTTCAACTTGCCAAAGAAAGCCTCTTCCTCAATAGCCGTGCCATCTGGCAATGCCAGCTTGACCGTCATAACCTTTTGCCCCTCCCGTCCGCGGCCCACCGGACAAATTGCTGTACCTAAGCGGATCAAGCAGTCCTTGTCGAAAACCTCAGCTGCGATTTCTGGATAGAGGGTGGATAGCACGCCTAAATGAGGCATCATTAAGCTTGAGTCAAGCGTCAATTGCGTGATGCCTTCAGGCATAAAGGCATCAAGCAACATCAAGGCAGCCTGGCTGCGCCGGGGAGCATGCGAGAGCACACCACCGCTGCCCACGAGCATATACAGCTTCATTAAGTCGATTATGTCGGTGCTTGGAGACATGAATATGTCCGTCTCGTTCTTCCATCCCTGAGCTTTCTGCTTCTCCACTTTCTTGCCCAGGCCGTTGTGTTGCTGAAAAGACAGGCGCAAGGCCTCGCGGGCGATAGCTTGCTCGATTATCAGCGAATCCAGCGTATGAGGTATCGTGCTTGGGCGGACCATCTTGTTGCTAATCCAGTTGCAAAGGGCATCCTCGTCGAGCGAGAATGGGATCCACTTGCGAATGCTCTCAAACGTAGCTTCTTCCAGCACGCTGGCGATGCTGTAACTCATACCGAGGTTAGCACTGACTGTGCGGGTAAAGTTGCCGTCATAAGCTGAGAAGACGTCGGTTGTTGCTCCACCGATATCCACAGCAACTATATTGCCGCTGTGATTCTCAGCCATGATGGAAATGATGCGACCCACAGCACCCGGGGTCGGCATGATGGCACTATCTACCCAATCCGACAGTTCGTCGTAGCCGGGAGCTTGCGCCATAACGTGCTCCATGAACAGCCGATGGATTGTATCTCGGACTGAGGCAAGGTTTTCTACGTCATGCGACGGACGAAGATTGTCCACCAAATAGACCTCTAACGTTTCGCCGGTGATGTTCTCCATCAGATCCTGGGCATCGATGTTACCAGCATAGATCAAAGGTAGTTTATCAGTCTTGCCGAAGCGAGGCTGCGGGTTAGCCTGAGTGATCAGCTCTGCAACCGCAGCTAGGTATGTTACAGATCCACCATCAACACCGCCTGACATGAGCAGTATGTCTGGCCGCAACTGGGAAATGCGGGAGATCTTTTCGGGATCTGAACGCTCATCGTCAACAGCGATTACGTCCAGCACCACCGAACCGGCCCCAAGCGCAGCCCTATGAGCGCTGGTTGCGCTGATGCTCTTAACCAGTCCACAAACCATCATCTGCATGGCGCCGCCCGCTGAACTGGTGGAAACGTAAACATCAGTTCCTCTATCCCCAGCTTTTGGTCGAATGAGCTTATCAACCTCCAATAGAGTGCGCTGCTCCAATTGCTGAACACGTCTGATGGATTTGCGGACTCCCACCATAACGTTTTCCCACGGTTCTTCCACCGTGGTAGGCGTCTCCCCACGGCGTTTAAGGCGATACTCACTACCGATTTTCTCGATCAGGATAGCTTTGGTGGTCGTACTCCCGACGTCAGTAGCCAATATTGAGGTCACATGCGTTGCAGCCTCAGACATCTAATACCCTCCTTCTTTGCAGTAGGAAGTCCCCTCTTTTTGCTTTCTATTAGGCAGATCTACCATGCGCTCCTGCTCCAGGCACTAGCTTTCTGTCAATTACCAATCTATATTAATTGCTATATACTTGTTCCCATTTAAGCAGACTACCGGGAAGGTATGCATCTCCATTTATTGCTATGGGCTTGCCCAGAGCTTTATCACTACTTTAGGTGCACCGCTAATGACAGGGTGCATCTACAAAAATAAAAAGGAGCCAAGGCATAAAGCCTTGGCTCTCTTTCATCATGATTAGTCTTCAATCAACTCAACGTTCGCACGAGGCACTACTACGCGGGAACCGTCTTTCAGTTCGGCGACCAGGACGCGTGCCTTGGTACCTGACTCGATTACGGTCAGCTCCGGTGGCAGTTCCGCAACTGTCGCCAGCTTGCCGAAATAAGGCTCGCGGATGATGCGGATCGGGGTACCGATTGTCATACCACCGCCCTCGTCACCATGTTGGAGTCCTTTATCCTGCTTCAGGTTTTTCAGCGAAACGATTACTTCCGGCCGCATAACACCGGCGCGAATCTGGGTTGCACCGTTAATGGAAGCCACGCTACCGTTGAGATCCTTAAGCAGGTTAAAGGTCTTGTCAGCCATGCGGATCTGACCAAAACCCTCTGTCAGAATGATTGTTAGGTTGATGTCCTCCTGACCAGTGATTGCAACGCCGATGTCGTAGCCAAGGAACTCGATCAGATCACGGTCGATGATGCCACCGGCAACGATACCTGTAACGCCAAGGTCTGACGCCTTCTTGATCGCGTCGGCCGTAACCAGTGAGCCACCAACAATGACTTTGCCCTTCATATCAGGAGTAATCTTGTCCCCAGAAAGGACTTCACCTGGGTCTTTAGCAACCATCTGCAGAGTACCCTGGCGCTCGCCACCTACGCCGAAGATGCCTTGGATGAGTGCTGCAGGAGTTTCAACTACAACGCCCTCGCGGTCAATAACCTCGACGATTTTGCCAGGAACATACGCCTGGATTTCGACCGGAATGGCCGGGCCACGCAGGGTAATCTGACCGGTAATAGCTGAGATATTATCGATGGTACCATCGATTGGGGATTCTACACTGCTCTTGAACAACCCAAAGAAAGACTTCTTCAGGGCGATAACTTCACCCTTCTTGATTGCGTCTCCCTCTTTCTTGAGCATGACCTCCGGCACTTCGTCAGCTTCCAAACCTAGCTTGGAGCTGATGTTTACCGTCTGGGGATCACCCGGGATTTGAGTGCGTGCAACGATGGTACCAGGGGTGACAACGTCACCCTTCTTTACCAATACCTCACCAAGAATGGGGAGGCGGCGGCGCTTTACTACGAGAGTCGATTCTGTAACCTTAAGACCTGGGGTATAAGCGTGAGCCATCTATAACACTCCCTTCGTGAGGTATTCTACTTGTTCATGTACTGCTCGAGGATATCCATTGGATATACATCGAGAGACTTGTACCACTCAAGCAGTTTGCGGATGCGGTTCTGGGTGTCGGCCGGTAGGAACATCGACTGACGTCCACGACCATCGATGATAATGCCGCCCAAGCCACCCCGGACCTTGGTGCTCATTGTCTGACCACGACCAGCGCCAACGTCGAAGTTGCGAGCCGGCTTGATCTCGATCTGAGCCTCGCCTTCCGGGAACTCGATGGCGTCGATGCTGCCGTAAGCAACAGCCTTTTCAACGGTCTTGCCATTTGGCAGATGTGCCACTACCGTGACGCAGGCTTCGCCTTCCTTGGCTGTGCCAACTGGAGCGACGGCAGTACCCAGACGGACCAAACAGTCTCTCTGGAATACGTCATTTGCTGCCTTCGGATGAATGGTGGACAGCACGCCCAGCTGAGGAGTCATGAAGATAGAGTCAACGGTCAACTCAGTTACGCCTTCAGGCTGGAATGCATCAAGCATCATCATGACAGACTGAATACGGCGCGGAGCATGCGATAGCACGCCGCCGGAACCGACGATCATACCCAGGTCCATAACGTTAACCAGGGTATCACCAGTACCCTTCTGATCAAAGGTCTGGCTGATGTCACGCACCTGCTGGACACCGCGCAAACCAACAGCGAGGCTCTTATGATGCTCGAAGGCGAGGCGGAGAGCTTCGCGAGCGAGTGCCTGCTCGATGATCAGGTCTTCCATCGTCTGGGGAATGGTGGTCGGGCGAATCATCTTGTTACGGATACGGTTGCGCAGGTCAGCTGTATCAATGTCAAAAGGTACCCAACGCATAATGTTATCAACGCCAGCCTCAGTTAGAACGTTACAGATACTGTAACTCATACCAAGGTTAGCGGAAACCGTACGGTTGAACTTTTCTTGGAACACGGAGAAGACGTCTGTCGTAGCGCCGCCGATGTCAACACCGACAACGCTCATGTTTTCCTGTTTAGCTGTGCTCTCAATAATCAGACCAACAGCGCCAGGGGTCGGCATGATAGGAGCGTCGGCCCACTTCATCAGCTTGTTGTAGCCAGGAGCCTGAGCCATAACGTGCTCCATGAACAGGTTGTGGATCTCGTGACGCGCCGGACCAAGCACCTCTTGCTCCAGTACAGGGCGGAGGTTGTCTACGATACGCAGGTCAGTCTTCTCGCCCAAGATTTCCTTCATGTAGGTACGGGCATCCTTGTTACCAGCAAAGATAATCGGGAGATTAAAACCGATACCCAGGCGGGGACGGGGCTCAGCCGCGGAGATAAGCTCAGCCAACTCAGCCACGTGTGTTATAGTACCACCATCAATACCACCGGAAACCAAGATCATGTCCGGACGGAGCTGACGAATGCGCTGAATCTTCTGATACGGCTGACGGCCGTCATTGATGGCGATTGCGTCCATAACGATTGCGCCTGCACCAAGAGCAGCGCGCTCAGCACTCTCAGCTGTCATGTTCTTAACAACGCCGGCAACCATCATCTGCAAGCCACCGCCAGCAGAACTGGTAGACAGATATGCATCGACACCTGTCTTGGGATCCTTGCGTGGGGTCATAACACCGCGCTCTTCGCTCTCCTGCAAGAAGCTTTTGCCCACGAGTTCTTCAATCTCGCGAACTGCGTTGCGGACACCGATGGTAACATCCTCGAACGGCGCCTCAACGGTCGTTGGTGCTTCACCGCGTGAAATCAAGCGGAAAACGCCATCAACCTCTTCAATCAGGATGGCTTTGGTCGTGGTACTACCACAGTCTGTGGCCACGATCGACTTTATCTTGTCGGGGGTTAGTTGAGCCATCTTTGGGTTTCCTCCTTCATCGGCAGAATACTGTGAAACTAGACCGAGTTCTATTATAGCAAACTTCGCTGCATGCAACCACGGTGCCGCAGAGATAACATGCAGCCTCGTTTACTGCATAGTATTATGTATACGATATTTGCCGTACCAATCCTGCTGCTCATCTACATTTTTTTTCATTAGGATGTGAATTATTACTGGACATCGACCTCACTCGCTGGCATCATATGTTGGCTGTAACAGAATCTTCATGACTTAATTCCAACGCCTTCCTTTATGGCTTCATTATACATCTTGGGCTCATTTTTTTCAATATTCTTTAACATTTCACCGACATATGAATAGCAAGGCGCTTGATGATAAGACGAACGTCAGACAACCTTCCTTAAGATATGAGCATACTTGCCGCCCGTTGCCGTGACCATTCTGGGCGATGCATTAGGTGGCTACGCCACATATTAGCAGCTATCGCCGATGCTAGCCCTACTCAAAATATGCTCTGCTATACGGAATGCAATGCTCCCCTTCCACAGTGAATAGTAGCAAAAAATAGATCAGCCCCTGTGCACCAATGCATAGGGCTGATCGCTTTCCGCTATCTGAACTTCTATCAACTTTATGTCATTTCTATTTCTTCTGCGTTCTGGTCTTCTGCTCCCGCTCCTCAATCATGGTCAACAGGCGTTCCACATTCTCGCGGTCTGTCATCAAATGGGCGTATTCCTCTATCATGTCCTCGTTAACGAACACGCCTGCGATGGGCGCCGCAAAAAACATGGCCTGACTACCCAGGAAGGCTAGTGGCTTACCCATGGTGAGAAAGAAGGCTGCCGGCGTGTACAAGCCATACTTGGCAATGATATCAACGATCCTGCCTAGTAGTTCATCACGCCTCTCAGGTGTGATGTCATCATAGTTTGACAAAGTCTTTCACCTCTCACTCGAAGACAGTCATTGCTTTTCGCTATTGGCTTGATTGCAGCTTAGCCCGCGAACTTCCACTGTCCCCGGAATTGTTTGGTTTTTAACTTGGGTTGCTACAGCAATGGAATGTTTATGCAGCTACCTACAGCTTACTGTTAAGCCGGTTCTTTAGGCGCTATATGCTGCTTGATGATCTCTTTCACCTTATCAGGCTGCTCACCATAGTAAACAAAGATGCCTCGCAAGATGCGCTCCCTAAGTCCCTTGCCCTTGTAAAACAGCTGGATACCATCTGCATAAACCTGGTAGCTGCCAAAGGCAGTCCATTTGCGTTCCAAGATATTTGCGCCGTTTCGGAACTTGATGCCTTGATCTGTAAGCACATACGTGCTTGGAAGCACGAAACTGCCAAAGGCACCTACAATGATGATGGCAGAAACCAAAATGTAGACTAACTCAAAGCCGGCATATGCAACCAGCCCCAGAAAGCCTATGCTACTTAGCACGAGAATAGTCCCTTTTCGCTTCTGTTCCAACAGCGGGTGCACTCGCCAACTCAGCAGCTCTTTACCTTGTACCTCTGGAACAACGCTAGAGTTTTCCTGAGGTTTCTTTACCGGTTTTTCCGGCTTCTTGGCCACAGGTTTTTGCTTGTTCGACTTGGCCATAGTGTTCCTCCTTATGCTATCTAAATTGCCGTGTTTGCTTATTCGTCAGCCAAGAGGCAAACTCCTTGAACTATCTGCCGCTTCTGAATGTTGTACACGATTAATATGCCCTGCAGTGAAGCGAATAGGCCGGAGTGCGCCGATCTGTCGCTACAACAGCCTTCTTTACCTGGCCGACGCTTTATAACCGCCCATACCTGCGCATCAAGTCCAATACACGGTCAATTGGCAACGCAGGAACCAAGCGGTCGTCACGGCCTTTGACAGTCTCCGCTCTAAATAAGGAGTTGAGCACAGCCTCTTCCACCGCCTCCACTGTCGCCTGAAACATTGTTGTTAACAGCTTTCCGTCCTCGGGGACGCCTTGAGAGAGTTGGCTGCCCAAGCCAGCTGTCTGAGGCTGCCGCATGCTTGTCGAGAAGGCGATGGCGAAGTCACCGCTACCATGGGAAGCGATTGAGCCGGTACGGGCCAATCCAAAGGGAACCCGTTTGCATAACCTGAGCAGTTGCCTCGATTTTAGGGGCGCATCAGTAGCCAAGATGACCATGATAGACCCGTCTTCCTGCCGCTCTTCCTGATAGTCGAGAAGCTCTTTACCAACAGGAACACCGTCAATGACCAACTGCCTCCGGGCGCCAAAGTTCGACATAACCAGCGCGCCAACAGTGTAGCCGCCCAAATCGACAGGCAGCATTCGGGACGCTGTCCCGATTCCACCCTTGAAGCCAAAGGCAACCATGCCGGTTCCGCCACCAACTGCTCCTTCGGGCACTGTCCCACCGCTGGCAGCTTGCAGGGCTTGCCGTACATGCTCGGCTCCGACATGCCTGCCCTGAATGTCGTTCAAATGACCATCATTGCATTCTCCAACCACTGCATTAACCGTGCCGGTTGTGATTCCGATCTCGGGACTCTGTTCGATAAGGTAGCTAACAAGAGCATCCGTGACCTTGCCCACATTCAAAGTGTTGGTAAGCAGGATTGCGGATTCAAGCTGCCCCAACTCCTGAATCTGCGGTAGGCCAACCGACTTACCGAAACCGTTAATCACGTATGCAGCTGCTTCCAGTTTCTCTCGAAACAAGTTCCCCTCATGAGGCAGCACGGCTGTAACCCCGGTGCGTGCAGGCCCCTGGCCGGGGACAAGTTGTCCTTCCCCGAACTTGACAGTGGCATGGCCAACCTTCACACCAGCTACATCTGTAATGGCATTGTTAGCCCCCGTCGGTAGTTCCCCAATGACCAGCCCTATATCTCTAACGCGGGGACGGCTATGCATTTTCTGCAGACGCCTTGATGAATGCGTCGAACAAGGCGCTATAGTTTTGCTGCGCATTCCACATCCCCTCGGGATGCCATTGCACCCCTACTACAAAGCGGTGTGTATTGCTTTCAATCGCCTCTATTATGCCATCTGGGGCATATGCAGTAGCGGTGAACCCAGGGGCGACCTTGGCCACTGCTTGATGATGGAAGGTGTTTACCGATATCTCCCGACCGCCAAACAACTGCTCTAGCTTCGACCCTTCGGTTAATCTAACTGAATGCGCTTGGAACCACCGGGGCGCTTCTTGTCGATGTTTCAGACATCCTTTCACACTGCGATAGATGTCCTGGTGCACAGTGCCACCGGCAGCAATGTTCAGCACCTGTTCACCCCTGCAGATCCCAAGGATTGGCTTATCCATCTTTAGCATCTTGTTCAACAGTTTGAGTTCATACGCGTCCATCTGGGGATTAACGCCACCAAGCTCTGGTACAGGCTCTTCGCCAAAAGCCCTTGGATCAACATCCGGTCCGCCCGAAACCAGTAGCCCATCCAGCAGCCCAATGTGTGCGTCTATCACGTCATCGCAGTCAACAGCAGGCAGCAGCACCGGAACTCCACCCGCTTGACGCACTGCCTGAATGTATGTCTCGTTCTGAACCTGGCGTTCTTCTTTCCACAACACCATAGATGTAATACCGATGATAGGTTTTCTCATATACTTTTCCCCTCCCAGTGTGATTTGTCAGCAAACAAGGCTGGACTACCTCCGGTATGCCAGAAGAGAATGTTGCCTCCCGGCGCAAACCGGCCAGCGCGCACCGCAGCAATCAGGCCGGCCATGGCCTTGGCAGTATACACTGGATCAATGATCAGCCCCTCCGTCTTGGCCGCCAATTGCAGTGCTTCATCCGATTCCACTGTAGGTATGCCATAGCCGCCACCTACAAAGCTATCATCCACCGCCACTTGCGGTGCTGACTCCAAGCCGAGTCGTTGCATCAGCTGGCTGGTCAACCGCTCTACCTGGGGAGCAAACACCGCTGAGGGACGACTGACACTGATACCGAATACAGGCGTAGACATATGATGCAAGGCAAGCCCCGCAAGAATGCCAGCCTGGGTACCTCCCGACCCACTGGCGTGGAAGATTGCGTCAAACTGTACGTTCGCGTCCTCGGCTTGCATCAGCATTTCCCGTACTGCATTCACATATCCCAGTGCCCCTGTGGTGTCTGACCCTCCAAGCGGGATTATATGCGACTTGTACCCAGAAGCATGCAAGCTCTCTGCAAGTCTCGACATTTCCCGGGAAGTCGCTTCGACATCAAGCGCGCCAGGGAAGTGCAACTTAGCACCTAAGAGCTCATCGAGCAAGAGATTGGCTTGGCGCAATTCGACAACCGGACCAGAAAAGACCAGGTGGCAATGCATGCCTGCTTTGGCGGCTGCGGCAGCCGTCATGCGGCAATGGTTACTCTGCGGGCCTCCCGTTGTAATCAGAGTGTCGCAGCCCTTTTCCAGGGCTTCACCCACCAGGAACTCGAGTTTGCGCGCTTTGTTCCCCCCTAACGCCAGACCAGTATTGTCATCGCGTTTGATCCACACGCGGACCTGCCCGCCTAAAGCGGCTGACAGCCGGTCAGCCGGCTGCAATGTTGTGGGCAATGTGGCCAGGGCAACCCTTGGCAGTTGTGCGAAATACATGACATACCTCCTTTGGTTCTGCGAGTTTGGACAGACGACGCTTCTAGCATACATTTCGCTGCTATACTGTGGAATCCTGTAAACGCAAAAAGGACCCTTTACGGATCCTCTTCATACTTCGCTATGTTAGAAAGGTATCAGGCCAAGACTAATCTCCAAAGCCTCGTTTACCCTTTCCATGATCTCCGACTCCAAGTGGGTGATCTTCTGCGTCAGTCGCTGTTTATCGATGGTGCGAATTTGCTCGAGGAGAATCACCGAATCCTTCTCCAAACTACTCTCATCTGCACTGATCTCGATATGCGTGGGCAACTTCGCCTTGTCAATCTGCGAGGTAATAGCCGCAACGATTACCGTGGGGCTGTATTTGTTACCAACGTCATTCTGTATGATCAGCACCGGGCGAGTCCCGCCCTGTTCGGAGCCGACTACCGGACTCAGATCTGCAAAGAAGACGTCTCCGCGCTTATAAATCACAGCTATTTCACTCCCGCCGTCTCACGGCGCCATGCTTGTTCAGCCTCATTTTCGGCAGTCAAAGCTTCCTCTGCCAGAGAGAGGTTGGTGCGCGCCATTTCCAGATATCCTCTTTTCAGCTGTTCGCGGATTCTTTGCCGCTTGACTTCCTGCAGGTACATATGCATAGCTTCGCGTATCAACTCACTTCGGTTCTTGTTCTCCATGGCAACCATGCCATCGACTTCCGCCAGCAGCGACTCTGGCAGGCTAATCATTATTCTCTTGGTTTGCGCCAAGGTGTCACCCCCACGTATACCGGGTCTGCATAATACATTATATATACGTCGATAGAATTGTGTCAACGAAAGTGTACTTTTATGCATATACACTTGATATATACTATTCGGCAGCTGCCATTTGTACTCCTGCACAGCACGCAGTTGCTGTCGAACAAGCTAGGCGACAGCTTTCGACGGCAAACTGCAGCTTGTCGAACGCCGTCAACGACCTAACAAGGTA
>JAWLDB010000001.1:0-15733 GCA_041686915.1 Bacillota bacterium | reverse complement strand
CTGGCAACCTGGCCCCTGCGCAAAAAGACGAGGGGAACTCGTTTGCTGATCATGCAGGGAATCTCATAGTTGATGGTGCCGAGCGCCTTAGCCAGCTCATCAACAGTAATGGCGCTGGGTCCTTGTCCGCCCCATAGCACTACTTCATCGCCGATCTGTGCATCGGGCTGTGCAGTAACGTCTAGCATGCACTGATCCATACAGATGTTGCCGACTATTGGCAGTCGACAGCCACGCAATAGAGCGTAAGCCTTATCAGTTAGCAACCTGGTGTAGCCATCGCCATAGCCGACCGGCAGCGTAGCGATGTATGCAGATGCAGCAGTCACATGGTGGCCGCCGTAGCCGATTGGCGAACCAGCGGGCACCCATTTAAGATGTGCTATGGTCGTCTTCAGAGTCATGGCAGGCAATAGGTTTAGCTGTCCTCGAAATAGAGGGTGCGGATACAAGCCGTACATGGCGATACCAAGCCTGACTGCCGAAAAACGGGTTCCCGGAAAGCGGATGGCGGCTGCGCTATTGGCCGCGTGAATTAGAGGAACATGTACGCCTGCCTTCTCAAGTTCATCCAACACACCCTGAAAACGCCCCAGCTGCACTGTTGTGGGCGTAGGATCAGGATCATCTGCCCTGGCAAAATGGGTGAAGACACCCTCGAGCTCACATCCTGGCAACCGCTGCAAGAACTGTGCGAAACTCAAAGCGTCTTCGGTCTGAACCCCTAACCGGCCCATTCCGGTATCAACCTTCATATGTAGTTTGAGAGTGCGCCCGGTCCGCATAGCGCTGAGAGCTAGACTCTCAGCATTATCGCGGTCCGAGACCGCCAAGCTGAACCCAAGCTTGGCAGACAGTTCACCCTGATCCGGTGGAGTATACCCCATAATCAGAATGGGGGATGCGATACCGGCCCTGCGCAGTTCGCTGGCTTCATCGACCATACTGACAGCTAAGCGAGTTACCCCGGCTGACAAAGCAGCCTGTGCCACTTCCACTGCCCCATGCCCGTAACCATCAGCTTTCACAACACCCCATAGCTCACAGTCTTCCGGTACGGCTTGGCGGACGGCGTCTACATTATGCATGATTCTGTCAAGGTCGATTTCAGCCCATGTGGGGCGGATGTGCCACCTCATGGCCTTACCTCCTCATGCAGTATTTGTTACAGACATTCACCACCGCACCTGCCATCTCCTTCACGTACACTATCGCCCAGGCCGGCACCACAAATAGATGATGAACTGGGGACATGTAACTAGCGCGCAAACAGCTCGTCATCCAGGTCCGGATCTAGTACAATGTCTCGGAATTGAATAGTTAGGCCCAGATGTTCTTCTTCTACAAATAGATGCAGTTCAATCGGCATGAGCGACTTAGCATCCAGCGAAAGCCTGCTAGCATGCGAGCGCCCATGGAGTCCTTGCCACTGCAGTTCAGCAATGAATGTACCAACTTGCTCGTTCTCGGTTAATGACGCAGTCAGCACTTCTTGCCAAAGCGAGAGCAACAGCGGCTCTAAAAAGAGAGCAGTATCGTCTTTGGCGGCAAGCTCGGTCGTCAGACCCTCCAGGTATGATTTGCAAAGCAAAGAGCCATCCCGCAGCAAAAAGCTATAGATGGGTTCGCCTGCCTGCAACACATCAGTTCGTAGCCCGTGTGGCGCCTTGTACCATTGCTTCACCTCATGCTGGTCTGCACCAGTGCGAGCTATGCACATCGTCATCTGATAGCTCTTAATCTCACCAAGTTTCTCCCGCAGCAGATCTGGTATCCTGTCAACCGTAACCTCTTGCTTGCAGCCTGCAACCAAAGGAAGGGTGAGCGCAAGCACGATTATTAGCACACAACACGTAGCAGCCTTGACGTCCCGCATAGCGTCTCCTCGCTTTCAGCCAAGCTTCAGTACAGTCTATGCAAGGACAAGCCGAACTAGCACCCAGTGAGTGCAATTGCCTGGGCTATAGCGCATGTGCGACTATGGGATATGCTAATCATGATTTCACCTATTTGTCGTTCATTAGCTATCTGTCTTGCCCCGTCAAAAAGAGATACCAATGGCCGCCCGTGGGCATCATGCGTGATTATTATCTGGGTGAAACCAAAGCCACGAAAGCCTGTGCCCAGAGCTTTGGCCACTGCCTCCTTGGCTGCCCAGAGCCCTGCCAGTGTTTCTATGCGGCTGCCACGATTAGCCCAAAAGTCCTGTTCCACAGGCAAAAGAAGACGGTCAAGAAAGCGCTGCCCATGTTGCTGCAGCGCCTGACCAATGCGCTCAATTTCCACGATGTCCACTCCCAGACCAACCACCATTTTTGTCCCTCCAGTTACCATAGTGTTCCCAACAACGCAAAGTTATCATATCGACCCGGCATACGCCAGGTCTTGGCTAGTCAATGCAGCCCAAGAAATACAGGCAAGCGAAAATAGGCCGGACAAATGCCCGACCGGCTAGTTAGTCGCCTATTCTATGGTAACGCTCTTGGCGAGGTTGCGTGGTTTATCAACGTCGCAACCTCTGGCGTTGGCTACGTGGTAGGCTAGAAGCTGCAAAGGAATGATGGTCAAAATAGGAGCAACAATCGGGTCAACTTCCGGGAGTGGTAAACGATGGCTAGCCAATCGCTTGATTTGCTCACCGGCGGTGGTATCCACAATCAGAGTGTTAGCCCCACGAGCTAATACCTCTTCAATGTTGCTCTCCATTTTCTCCTGTAAATATGGCTGAGTTAACAGACAGACGACTGGTGTGCCGTCAGTGATTAATGCCAAAGTACCATGTTTCAGCTCCCCTGCTGCCAAAGCCTCTGCGTGTATATAGGATATCTCCTTTAGCTTGAGAGCAGCTTCCAAAGCTACAGCAAAGTCCAAACCACGTCCGATGAAAAAGACGTCAGGGTGACTAGCAATCTCCTGCGCCAGAGCCTCAATCAGTTCGTTCTGACGAAGTAGCTGGGTTACTTGCTCGGGCAGCTGCTTCAAACTGGCAGCAATACCCTGTAGGGTCTCCAACTCACTAGTGCTACGGAGTTCCGCTAACCTAAGGGCAATTAGCAGCAAAGCCACCAATTGAGTGGTATAAGCTTTGGTAGAAGCAACTGCAATTTCGGGCCCGGCCCAAGTGGGCAGGACGACGTCAGCCTCTCGTGCTATAGTGGATCCTACTACATTGGTAATGGCCCATACCTGGCATCCCTGGCGTTGTGCTTCGCGCATAGCAGCCAAGGTATCAGCAGTCTCTCCCGACTGACTAATCACAAGAACAGCTGTCCGCTCGTCAAGCAGCGGCTCCCGGTAACGAAACTCCGAGGCTATGTCGACTTCCACGCGCAGTTTCGCCAAGCGCTCAATAGCGTACTTGCCAACCAGGCCTGCGTGATAAGATGTACCACAAGCGACTATATAAAGCTTGTCAATTTCCCGGGCCCGCCCGGCCGTCAGCGGTAGCTCGGGGAGGTTGACCAGTTGGCCGTCGTCAGTCTGCAAGCGACCGGTATAGGTATCCTTTAGCGCTTTGGGCTGCTCCATGATCTCCTTGAGCATAAAGTGCTCATATCCACCTTTCTCTGCAGCCACAGGGTCCCAGTCCACATGAAACACAGACTTTGTCACCGCATGCCCATCCCGTTTGATGACTACCCCCTGCCGGCTGAGAATGGCCAAATCACCGTCTTCCAACAGATAGACATCACGCGTGTACGGAAGTAGCGCCGGGATATCAGAGGCAAGAAAGTTCTCGTTTTCCCCGAGCCCAACCACCAACGGGCTATCCTTGCGATAGGCGATGATACGATCTGGGTCGGAAGCGGTGATGACGGCGAGCGCGAAGGCTCCCTTAAGTTTGCTGATCGCTTGAACAAAAGCTGTCTCCAAGTCCCCGTTCCAGAAATGTTCAATCAGGTGCGGCACCACTTCCGTATCCGTTTCTGAACGAAACTCATGCCCTTGCTCAACCAGCCACTCTTTAAGCTCACGATAATTCTCAATTATTCCGTTGTGTACGACGAAGAACTGCTGCTTACAGTCAGCGTGGGGGTGGCTGTTGCTGTCGGACGGACGCCCATGACTGGCCCAACGAGTGTGTCCTATACCTTGAGAGCCCTGCCATTCCTCCAAAGCAAGTTTGCTCTCAAGCTCAGCCAGACGACCTACGCTTTTCTGAAGCCTCGTTACACCTTTATCGATGACGGCGACACCGGCTGAGTCATAACCACGGTACTCCAAGCGGTGCAAGCCATCTAGAATTACAGGAAGCGCCTTGCGCTCCCCTATATATCCCACAATTCCACACATATTTCTCTTACCTCCAGACGCAAAGTCCAAGAACGTTGCCTGTAGTTGCCGCTTTGTCCTGCAAGTCACCTTGCAGATTTAACGGTAACCTTACGGGTCAGGCAACCGAGGGGTATATCCGCCGAATTGTTCGATAAAACCCCTTCCTCGTCAACTCCCTCATCGGAGTCCAGGCGCTTTAGCAGAATGCGGTTCACTCCATGGCACCACCCCTTTCATCGTACCCATGCGTCATCTCGTGGCTACCTGCCAGGAGAACAACGCTGGAGTGCTTGAACTACCGGCTCAGCTGCTGCTTCCGCCAGCTCCAAGCTTACAGCTTCGACCATGACCCTGATCACTGGCTCTGTGCCGGATGGCCGCACCAGCAACCTTCCCTTACCTACCAACTGTTGCTCAGTCTGAACAATGGCCTGCTGCACGTCTGCTTCGCTCATCACACCTTTATCGTTTACGCGCACGTTACGCAGTATTTGAGGGTACCTTTGTACCACAGCTGTCAGGTCTGCCAACCGCTTTCCGGTTGACTTGAGCACTTGCAGCAGCTGCAACCCTGTCAACAACCCGTCGCCGGTGGTACTATACTGCGAAAAGATGATGTGGCCTGACTGTTCTCCGCCTAAGCTAGCCCCGGTTTCCTGCATTAGAGCAAGGACATAACGGTCGCCGACTTTGGAGCGCAGCAGTTCAACTCCGTTTTGCTGCATCGCCTGTTCCAGGCCGAGGTTACTCATCACAGTGGCTATCAGCTTGTTGCCCGCAAGCAGCCCGCGCTGCTGCAGGTCAAGAGCACATACAGCCATGATAGCATCTCCGTCAACCACCTGTCCCAAGTGATCAACGGCAATCAACCGGTCGGCGTCACCATCAAGGGCCAAACCGATATCAGCGCTATGTTTAACCACGTATCGGCTTAGCTCTTCAGGATGCGTCGAACCGCACAGTACATTGATATTCAGACCATCTGGCTGATCGTTGATGGCGATCACTTCTGCCCCCAGCCTGCGCAACAAGGCAGGCGCAACCTGATGGCCTGCACCATTGGCGCAGTCAACCACCACCGTCAGTCCTGTCAGCGAAATGCCTACTGAGCTGGCTAGATGGTCCAAGTATAGACTCTGCCAGTCCGGCACACGATGAATTCTGCCTACTTGAGCGCCACCTGGCCTTGGCAGTTCTTCGGGGTGCCGCAAATAGTGTTCTATTTCATCTTCCAGTTCGTCTGCCAACTTGAACCCGGCATGCGAAAAGAACTTGATGCCGTTGTCAGCTGCGGGGTTGTGGGATGCTGAGATCATCACACCAGCAGTTACCGGTTGCTGCGCCGTTAAATAGGCTACCCCAGGTGTTGGTATGACTCCGACCTGATAGACATCTGCACCGGTAGACAGGATGCCTGCGCTGAGGGCTGCCTCCAACATATCTCCCGAAAGCCGAGGATCCCTACCTACTAACAAGCTGATGCTACCACCGGAGTTGGCGTAGCGCGACAGCACAAAGGCACCTGCTCTTCCGAGAGCAAAAGCCAATTCTGGCGTAAGTTCAACATTTGCTATACCACGTACCCCATCAGTACCGAAAATTCGGGCCATGTCTCTCTACTCCTTAAAACCTCGTTTTGTTTGCACGATGTCCTACGCACATTGCATTGTATGCCGACACCCTCAATCTTTGCACCTAGTCGCTGCGTTTCACCAGAATAGCAACCTCGACTTCAATCGGTTGGACAGCAACTACACCGGCCGGCAAGGTAAGCGGGACCGTGATAGTTTTATTATTGCTAACGCCGGTGAGGTCAATCGGTATCGTTTCAATGGACTGAAGAGACTCCAGGTCAGCGGCAGCACCGAATAATCTTATCGAAACCTGGTCTATCTCCCATCTGTCTATTTGATAGCCTTGAGCCAACTCTCCTTGAAAAACTGGTGAGACAGTAACACTCTTGCCTGGCAAGAGCCGAACCCTGGCCTCTACAGTGCCCGGTTCAGGTACTAATTGCTCCAGCTCTTGCCCGGCAGTATCTTGCAGCTTGACTGGCAACTGCAGCTCCAAGCTCTCCCCGGCATTGACCCCCTGCAGGTCGACCAATACGACCGCATTGCTGACGGCTGTGAGTTGACTGCGGATGCCGGTAACCTTGACTGTAGCAGGACTAATGACTACGTCAGCATAGCTTTCTCCAGTGTTCCCGGCAATGAGTGGCTTAACCGTGAAATCCGCGCTTAGCACCTGCTCGAGACGAACTTCTACCCGAGGAGGGTTTGCCGTTGCCGCCAAGCCCTCAGGCGCGACTACTTTAACCGCTACCTGGACTGTACCTGCGGTAACTTGCTGCAGGCTTACATAAGCGCCTATTTGCTCTCGGTTAACCTGTTCCAATGTGGTGACTGGGCCCCGCAATGTGACGTTAACGGTAGCAGGCAGCTGGTTGGTTAGTTGCAGACCAGCAGGAACATTTCTGACTTCTAGCGGAATATTGCCAAAGGTTTGGCTGCCATCGGCCCGGGTCGGTAGGTCGGCCGTCTTAACGAATGACCAGAGCACCAACGCTAATAACGCAGCCAGAATATGCAGTGTAAGATTTTCGTTTCTAGTCTTCATGCTTCAACGGCCTCCAGTTCCAGATGGAAACTGTTTTGGTCGGGAGCAGTTCCTTCAACATCTGCTGCAAAGACCGGGGATCAAGATGCCGGCTGATTTGCCCGTCGCTAGCCAAAGAAATGGTACCGGTTTCTTCTGAGACGATGACAGCGATAGCGTCAGTTTCCTCCGTTATGCCAATCCCGGCTCGATGGCGGGTGCCCAACTCTTTATCTAAAAAGGGGTTTACAGTCAGAGGAAGATAGCAGCCAGCGGCCAATATGCGCCCCCGCCGAATGATGACGGCTCCGTCATGCAAAGGCGTGTTGGGTATGAATGTGTTAGTCAGGAGAGCGCTACTTACTAGCGCATCTATCTGTGTTCCTGTTTCTACATATTCGCTTAAACCTGTCTCCCGCTCCATGACAACCAATGCCCCGATCTTGTTCTTACTAAGGATACCTACACTGGTGACTAACTCATTGATTGTGTGGTCCCAACCTTCTTCTTCCACGGAAAGAGGCAAACGCTGGTTTAGGAAGCGGGCACGGCCCAACTGCTCCAAGGCACGGCGTAACTCCGGCCAGAAGACGATAGGTATGGCGATAAAACCAGCGGCTATCGTTTGGTTTAGCAGCCAGTTCAGCGTCCATAGCTGTAGGCGGTCACTGACCAGAATCGCAGCCAAAAGCAAGAGCAACCCTTTGATCAACTGGACTGCTCTGGTATCGCGAATTAGGACCAGCAACCTGTAGAACACGTAGTAGACTATGATAATATCGAGGATATCCTTCACGCTGATTTGGGCTAGAGCTTCCAGAATACGGGCGAGCAAGTTATCAACCCCCCAGCAGGAACAGACCTTAAGGTGCTCAGCAGCTAGTAACTGCCAGTATGTCTAGTATAATACATCTCATATGTCGAATGCACACGAAAACGGAAATACGGGTAATCCCACGCATATAGAAACCGGGGCAGATGCCCCGGTCCAAAATCTGGAGCCGCGTTACTTGCGGAGCGACTTCAGCAACGACGCCCAGAACCCTTGATGCTTGGCATCAGGTTTCTCCAGGTCTTGCGTTGGTGGTAGCTCCATGCGGCTCTCCTGGTTATAGAGAGCTAGCAACGCCTCCACGACTTGCTGGTGTGATTCCGAGTTTAGCCCTTCGAGCTTCTCGCGGGGCATATTGTCCTGCACCAACCCGCTGTTTCTGCTAAAGACTTCAGGATTTTCACCATGAATGGCTGCTAGTTCCTGCAATGCCGTGGCCGTATCACCCAACTGCAGCTGACAGAGTGAACGAACAAAGCGAACATCCAGGTCCTTCTCTACAGCAGGTATGGCCAGGGCGATAGCCTCCGAGTATTTACCCTGCCGGAATAATATGGCCATCATGTTCAGCCGCACCAGCGGAGCTTCTGGTTCAATCGTCAAGGCCTTCTGCCAGGCCTGCAGACTTTCATCAAACCTGCCGCGCTCAGAGAACGCTGAGGCTTTGGCAATGTGCACCGGAAGATAGTTCGGATCACGCTCCAATGCCTTCTGCCAGAACTCCTCAGCCCTCTGCAATAGACTATGCTGGGCATAGGCTACGCCCATGTTGTAGTAAGGGTGGGGCGAGTCTGGATGGTCCTCCGCGGCACGCTCCCATTGCTTTACTCCCTCATCGATCAAGCCCTTCTTTACGTAAGCTTCACCGAGATTGAGGCGGTTACCCAAGTCAGCCGGCTCAAAGCGGACAGCTTCGCTTAACTCTTCGATTGCCTTATCGTAGTCACCCGATCGCAAATAGGCAATACCGAGATTGAAACGCACACTGGCCCCATCGTGTCCCATCTCAAGCACTTGACGCCCGTACTGAATGGCTGATTGAAAGTCCCCGGTATCAAGAGAGATAGCACATACGTTCAGAGCAGCTCGCGGGTCCTGCGGATTCGTCACTGCAGCTTCTACCCAAAGCCGCTTGGCCTCTCCGAGTTCACCTTTGGCCAGATGCACTTCGGCCATGGCATTCTTTAGCAGATAGTGATCGGGGACCAGCTTCTGTGCACGGTTGAACTCCATTACGGCTGCGTCCCACATCCCTTTCAGCGCATAGATTTTGCCGATGAAATAGTGGGCCATACCATTCAGCTTATTGGTGTTGCGCTTATCACGTTCAAGCACCTGCTTCCAGCTCGCAATAGCCTCATCCCACATACCCTTTTCACCGTGGGCTACCCCCAGCAGATAGTGGGTCATCACACTGTGAGGAGCTAGTTCGACTGCACGGTTGAGGTGCTCAAGAGCTGCATCTACTTCCTGCTTGTTAAGCAAGGCTGCTCCGAGGTCATGATGAGCTGTGGCATTGTCCGGATTTTCCTTCAGCGTTTTTTCACACAGCTCGATAATCCTATCTATTGTTTCTGGTGTCATATTGTTGGAACTCAAGGTCTTCCCCTCCCCTTTTGCGCATCTGGGGCAGTAATTACCCAAGCAGATAATGGCAAGTTTCACTAGTATTATTGGCTATAGCAAGGTATTTATCCTGCTCCTATCTACGCATGAAAAGATGGCGAATATCGTCCCAGAGTTCTGCCATGGCCAGTTTCAGCTTGCCGGACATGTTTGCAGGAGCCTCCGTAACACTGCCGTGCACCTGGCCTCCATCTTCGATCTGTACGCTGCCCGCAATGACCTGCACATTGCCTCTAACCTCACCAGCGATAATCAAATGAGCTTTGTAGATAGTGATATCTCCAGAAATCACTTGCCCGGCGGCTATCTTAGCCTGACCTCCCTGCAAAGTAATGCGGGCTGAGGGGTCATCCAAAATTACCTGAGGAAAGGCCGTTATCCAGGTATAGTAGATCGGAGAGCCAACTAGAATTGCCAGCATTGCAGCCGTTGCTAGCAGCCTGGTCCAGTGCTGCCCGGCGCGTTTCCGACCTGTAGGTTGTACCTGTGACATCACTTTAGCAGTGAAATCATGCGGGGCCCGTGCTCGGGCCAACAAGCTCAAACAGTCCACGGTTGACTGCAAAGCTCGCTGTGTTTCTGCACAGGCAGCACAAGTCGAAACATGGCGTTCCAGGGCCTGTTCCTCAAGGGGGTTTGTATCATTGTCCAGCTGAGCATGCATTAAGCGTCTTGCTTCGCGGCACTCCATCAGCATTCGGCCTCCCACAGTTCCTTTCGTTCTACGAGCTTGAGCCGTAGCGCTTCCCTTGCTCTAAACAGCCTGGTTTTCACGGTGCTGACTGGCACATGCAGCACCTCTGCAATCTCCTGATAGCTAAGCTCATGCCCATGCCGAAGTAGAATGACACTGCGGTAGGCTGAAGGCAGCTCTTCTACCAGTTTGGCCAGCGTTGTTGCCAGTTCTGCCCGCTCCCGCAGTTCCTCAGGCCCAGGAGCATCGTCTGGAAGCTCCCAACGCCAATCAGGGTCGTTACCAAGTGGGGCGTCGAGCGATACCACATCTCGCCTTTTCCGCAAATGATCAATAGCCAGATTGGTGGCGATGCGATATAGCCAGGGCTTAAAAGGTTGACCCAACGTGAAATTCCCCAGGTTGTTATACACACGCAAAAAGGTCTCCTGGGACAAGTCCAAAGCGTCATCCCGATTGCCCACCATGCGCTGTACATAACTGAAGATCCTGTCCTTGTATTTGTCGACCAGTTCCGCGAAGGCCACATTATCTCCCTTTTTCGCTCTAGAAATCAGCTTCTGGTCAACCATATCCAAAGCAAACCCTCATTTCTAATGATTAATACGTATAACAGGCTGCAATGTTTCAGACAGCCCTGATTCATTTTGTCTTGCTAATGCCAACTGGTTATCCGCTCTAGTCCATTATAACCGCCGACATCCTGGAAGCCAATTGCTGCTTAGGCGCTTTCTAGGCGGAAGCATGTGGTTTCTTCGAGCAATAAAAACAGCAGGCAGGGCAATGCCCACCTGCTGCATTCCAGTCAGTTTTGATCTATTTCTTGAACTTGGCAAGAACGTCGGTCAGCGTCGGCATGCCGATTTCCTGCAGCTCGTAGCGAACACGAGTCGATGGTTTCTCCAGCTTGAGCACGCGCCTGAGATCAATCGGAGTCGCAACCAATACGGTGTCGCACGGGACGTGCGCGATTGTCTCTTCCAGGTCTTTCACCTGTTTGCCGCCGTAGCCCATAGCAGGGAGCAGGTCTGCCAGATGGTTGTACTTTCGGAAGGTAGCAGCAATGCTTTCCACTGCATAGGGCCTGGGATCAACCAGTTCAGCTCCTAGCTTATGGGCTGCAACGACGCCTGCACCGTAGGTCATCTCGCCGTGAGTAAGGGTTGGGCCGTCCTCAATGACCAATACCCGCTTGCCACGGACCAAGTCGGCGTCCTCCACGAAAATGGGGGACGCGCCCTCGATAACTACAGCCTGCGGGTTGACACTGCGAATGCTTTCCCTGACGGTGGCCATACCTTCTGGCGATGCGGTGTCTACTTTGTTGATTACAATCACATCTGCCAACCGAACGTTGGTGCCGCCTGGATAATAGGTCAGCTCATGGCCTGGACGATGCGGGTCAACCAGGGTGATATACAGGTCAGGCATGTAGAAGGATGTATCGTTATTGCCGCCGTCCCAGACGATTACATCAGCTTCCTTCTCGGCCTCACGCAGTATGGCCTCATAGTCGACACCTGCATAGACCACAATTCCTCGATCGATATGAGGCTCATATTCTTCACGTTCTTCGATGGTAGTCTCATGCAAATCAAGGTCAGCATAAGACGCGAAACGCTGAACTGCTTGCTTAGCCAGGTCACCATAGGGCATCGGATGGCGAATGGCAACAACGTTCAGACCCATGCCCTTAAGGGTATCGCAAACCTTACGAGTAGTCTGGCTCTTGCCGACACCGGTGCGTACTGCACAAACAGCAACCACAGGCTTGGTAGACTTAACCATAGTTTGCTGAGCTCCGATTAACGTGAAGCTGGCGCCGGCAGCATTGACCATGGCTGCCTTATCCATAACATAGGTATACGGCACGTCACTATACGCGAAAACGACTTCATCAATCTGATGCTGTTTGATTAATTGGGGCAGTTCGTTTTCTGCATAAATCGGAATGCCATTGGGATAGAGTTTGCCGGCAAGAACAGCCGGATAGACGCGTCCCTCGATGTCAGGGATTTGGGTGGCGGTGAAAGCTATTACTTCGTAGTCACTGTTATCGCGGTACAGCACGTTGAAGTTGTGGAAGTCTCTGCCTGCAGCTCCCATGATGATCAGTTTCTTCGCCATAGTCTAGCCTCCTCTATCGTACATATATGTGTTGCGCCCCGACGGGCTGGCCGGTGCGTGCTGGAACGGTGCTACTTGCCGATGGTAGCGACCATAACCGCCTTGATTGTATGCATTCTATTCTCTGCCTGGTCAAACACTTTGGAGTGTTTGCTCTCAAATACCTCTTCAGTAACTTCCATTTCGGCTATGCCATGCTCTTGGTAGATTTGCTCTCCAACAATTGTCTCCCTGTTATGGAAAGCGGGTAAGCAGTGCAGGAAAGTGACGTCGGGCGCGGCCATGCGCAGCATGTTCATGTCGACCTGATACGGTTTGAGCAAGGCAATACGCTCTGCAAAGTGAGCTTCCTCGCCCATAGAGACCCAAACGTCAGTGTAGATGACATCAACACCCGCAACACCTTCGCTGACCGATTCGGTCAAGGTGATACTGGCTCCGGTACCTGCGGCAATTTCATTAGCTTCGTCAACCAAAGACTGCTCCGGGAAAAGACTGGCTGGGGATACAATCCTAAAGTCTAAGCCCATTTTAGCTGAGCCGATCATTAGGGAGTTGGCCATGTTATTGCGACCATCGCCAACGTAAGCAAACTTGACGCCACGCAGACGGCCCTTTTGCTCGATGATGGTCAGGAAATCAGCCAAGACCTGAGTTGGATGATACTTGTCTGTTAACCCGTTCCAAACCGGTACGCCAGCGTATTTGGCTAGCCCCTCAACAGTTTCGTGTTTGAAACCGCGGAATTCAATACCATCAAACATGCGCCCAAGCACTCTGGCAGTATCCGCCACGGATTCTTTCTTACCGAGTTGAATATCATCTTTGCCGAGGTACTCAGGATGAGCTCCTTCGTCCACAGCGGCCACCACAAACGCACAGCGTGTGCGAGTCGATGGTTTTTCAAAGATCAGGGCAATATTCTTGCCATCCAGGTTTCGGGGCCGCACACCTGCGTATTTCAGCCGCTTAAGGTCGGCCGACATGTCGAGTAGGAACCGAATTTCTTCTGATGAGAAGTCAAGCAGCGTAAGGAAGTTTCTACCTTTGAGATTGTAAGCCATTTGAGCAATTCTCCTTTCGAATCGTTTATTTTAGTCTGATGCTAAACCTCGTTTCGCCCTATCAGCCATGTGTGATTGACCAATCGTAGGACAAGCTTTGGTCTAGCGCACAAACCTTGTGCCTGATTTGCCCTGCAAAGCCAAGTTAGCGTTACCGAGAGAAGCAATGATAGCCATCTCGCCACCGTTCTCAATAAAACTGCAGGCAGCGTCAACCTTCGGGCCCATACTGCCAGCCTTGAAGTGACCTTCTTTCTGATAGATCCGTGCCTGCTTCACACTGAGCTCACTCAGGAACTCCTGATTAGGCTCACCCCAGTGCACCGCCACTGCATCGACGTCTGTAAGAATCATCAGGATATCAGCAGAGACGTCACCTGCCAGTCGTTGCCCTGCTAGATCTTTGTCTATTACGGCCTCAATGCCCTCCAACCGTCCATTCTTTTCCACTACCGGCACGCCACCTCCACCGGAGGCTATTACCACCGTACCGACTTCAATCAGCGTGCTAATGGCGTCACGTTCATTGATGCGGATTGGCATTGGCGAAGGGACTACCCGGCGCCATCCGCCTCGCGCTTTATCCTCCTTCATGATGAACCCTTTCTCACGCATCAGCTCTTCAGCTTTGCCCGAGGTATAGAATGGCCCTATTGGTTTGCTCGGGTTTTGAAAGGCCGAATCAGCGGCATCGACTACCACCTGAGTGACGATGGTGACAACAGGTCTTGCTATCTTGCGCTCCCAAAGAATGTTGGACAAGGATTGTTGAATCATGTAACCAATCATTCCTTGCGTTTCGGCTCCACAGATGTCTAAGGGCATGGCTGGTACCAGGCCGCTGGCCTCTTCATTCTGAATTAGGATGTTACCTACCTGCGGACCGTTACCATGGGTGAGCACCACCTGATATCCAGCAGCGATCATGTCGGCCACCTGGTTAGCGGCATCCCGTACATTAGCAAGCTGCTCTTCGGCAGTTCCCCTCTGCTTGGCCTGTAGAATTGCATTTCCACCAAAAGCAACAACGATCTTTTTCTTCACACTCGTTCTCCTCACAATGCTTATTGCTTAGTACCACTTTGCTAAGTCACGGTGTTCATCTCTCGACCACAATGGCCGCATCTGCCATGGTCCAAAGCTTCAAGCTTTGTCCGTAGCCCTGCGCGCGAGATGACAGTGACTCCACAGTCGGGGCACTTAGTATTGGGCATAGTACCGGTGTTACCCAAATAAACGAACTCCAACATCTCTTTAGCCGCTGACGCTAGTTTCCACAAGGTAGATAATGGAGTGGGCGACAGTCTTAGCTTAAAATTCGGAAAATACCTTGTCAAGTGCACCGGTACTTCCGGCGATATCCCGGATAGCCAACTGCAGAAGGCTCTGAACTCAGTCTCGTCGTCATTCAGACCAGGAATAACAAGATACGTGATCTCGATGTGAGTCAGGTCCTGTGCTGCCTCGACATTGCGCAGAACTGGACCCAGGCTTGCCCCACACTGTTCCTGGTAGAAGTTGTCACTGAAAGCCTTGACGTCGATATTAACCGCGTCGACATACTTGAGCAGCTCGCTCCAGGGCTGGGGGTTTATATATCCATTGGTAACCAAAATGACCTTTAGCCCATGCTGCTTCAATAGCTTGGCAGATGCAAGTACAAACTCATAGCCAATCAAGGGCTCGTTATACGTAAATGCTACTCCCACGCAGTCAGGCTGTTTTCTTGCTGTGCTAAGCGCGAGCTCAAGCAGCTCTTCTGGTGTCAAAACCTCACAAGGTATCCGCGGGTCGTGTGCTATCTGCCAGTTTTGACAGTAGGTGCAGCGGAAGTTGCAGCCAGCACCACCCACCGAAAGCACAGTTGATCCCGGATAGAAATGGTACAGAGGTTTCTTCTCCACCGGATCAAGGGCTATGGCTGTGATCTGACCAGCCAGCACAGGGATGACTCTGCCTGACCGCGCAATGCGCTGTCCACACTTGCCTAACTCGCATTCCTGCAGCTGACAGACATGCGGGCAGAGAGTGCAAACCGTCATGGGATCACCATCCCTAACGGTACCGCGTTACGCGGAAACGGAGCAAATTGACTGGCTCCCCAGGTCTTATGCCGGCTTTGCGGCGGGCAATATCCACCTGCTGCTCTGCAGTGTCGACTCCCTGCAGATCAGGCAACAGCAGTCCCTTGCGGCCTCGGCTTTCCACGATTACGCCATACTCTGCCGGATCAAGCTGGTCCAGACCGCTAATTGCTTCCGCTTCCCCTAAGACGTCAACCGAGTAGGACATGTCCAACAGCTCATCCTCTTCCACCGGGTTGAAGCGGGGATCCTGGGAGCAAGCGCTGATAGCATTTTGCACAATCTCTTCCTGCAATGTGGGTTGTGTTGGCTCGGTTGTGCCAATACACCCGCGCAATTCTTCATATTTCTTTAGCGAGACAAAAACCCCGGCCCGTGTCGGCATCCCTGGTTCTAAAGAAGGCATCACCTCTGGCATCCGTCCCCGCCTAAC